>NZ_JAUBPS010000045.1:55190-58744 GCF_036700865.1 Microcoleus sp. S13C4 | reverse complement strand
TCGCTGGCATTTATAATTATGAACTTTCTTTAAAGACTAAATTAGAGATCGCCTGAGACTTTCGCAAGAGGTCTAATTAATTCCCTGGCGGACTGTGGAATGAATCTTTGTTCGCGATCGCGTCTCAATCTTAAGGCTGATGGAAGTGAACCATCTACTCTACATATTCACCTACATTGCACTTTCCCGCAATCTATTTTGCACCCCGTACTCGATCGAGTCTGTGGGTAGAACGGATGATTTTTCGATCTGTGCTGCGTAAGATTTAAATCAAGAATGAATCTAAATATCTGAGGTTTTAAATTATGTTAGACATCACAACTACTCCTAACGATCGCCTTTATTTCAATCAACAGCCAAACGCGCTCGCCCCATCAACATTTCCGGTTAACAACGACTTGCTCAACGGAGCGATCGCTCCATTGAATGTTTCTAGTTATGGTGCTGAATCTAGCTTGACTAATCCCACAGCATCCAGCATCGATCGACAAACACAGATAGCAGATTTTATTGTAGGTGATGCAGGCCAGGGCCTCAGTTTCCCTGCGAGCGATCGAGTTACTGGCGATGTCGCCGATTCTCAACTAAAACCGCAGTCACAATCGGCGATCGCAAACGCAGATCCGCTAACAGGAACGATATCTGCTTCCCAGTTGAATTTCGCCGATTCAGGTAACTCTCTTTCGACAGCTCGTAATATTGTTGGTGTTGAGAAAGGTAGCATCAGCTTAACTGATTTTGTCGGAGTTGGAGATTCCGACGATTTCTATCGATTCGATATCAACACTAAGAGCAATTTTAGCCTGCGTCTAGACGGTTTGAGTGCGGATGCTGACGTATGGCTAATTCAAGATAAAAATAGCAACGGTGTAGTTGAAGAGGGTGAATTTATTAGCTCCTCTAATCATTCTGGCACTACCCCCGATGTGATTAATAAATTCAATCTGGCTCCTGGGACATACTATGTCCAAGTCGAGAGCTACTCAGGCTCTACCAATTACAACCTGAGTCTTTCTGCAACCTCTGTTCCTGTAGTGCCAGATATTACAACACCTAACGGTGTTTTTAATAGTAATTACGGCTACGGTTTGGTGAATGCAAATGCCGCAGTTTCTAGCACCTTAAACCGCTCAAGTCTTTTCCCTGCTCTTCCCAATTTGGGCGGAACTAATTGGACGCTAGATGTCATAAATGCACCGGAAGTTTGGAATCAGAACATTACAGGAAATGGCATTGTTGTAGCTGTCGTGGATACTGGTGTTGACTACACCCATCCTGACTTGGATGGCAATATTTGGCGGAACGCTGGTGAAATTGCCGGAAATGGCATTGATGACGATCGCAACGGATATATTGATGATATTCGGGGTTGGGATTTTGTGTCGGGCGACAACGACCCAATGGATCTGGGTATCAAGGGTCACGGGACTCACGTAGCAGGTTCGATCGCAGCGGAACGCAATAATTTTGGCATCACAGGAGTTGCGCCCAATGCTAAGATTATGCCTGTCAGAGTGTTGCCCGCCGTTGGTGGTGGCTCGTGGAATAATATTGCTGCTGGAATCCGCTATGCTGCCGATAATGGAGCAAATGTAATTAACCTCAGTATTGTTGGAGATGAGGTTGTCCCTTCCAACGTAGTAAATAACGCAATTCAGTATGCAAATAACAAAGGCTCTGTTGTGTTTATGGCAGCCGGAAATTCGGGCGACATCCAACCAGTTTATCCAGCTCGTAATGCCGATCGCTGGGGAATTGCAGTGGGCAGCATTGATGTAAGAGGCCGCATGGCTGATAGCTCTGACCGTGCGGGTTCCACACCTTTGGATTACGTAGTTGCTCCGGGAGTAGACATCTATTCTACAACTCCCTCTAACACCTATCAAAACATGAGTGGCACATCGATGGCAACGCCACAAGTAGCGGGTGTAGCGGCTTTAGTTTTGAGTGCAAATCCGAATTTAACTTCGGCTCAAGTTGAGTACATTTTGACGACAACAGCTAATCGGAATGGGTTGACAGGATAGCATTGCAAATCCCCACTTAAGTCCTGCGGACATTAATCGAGCATTAGAGCAGACGGCTCTGGATATGGACGATCTAAACACGCCCGGTTTTGATGTTGGATTTGACTATGCCATTGGATATGGTTTGATTCAAGCCGATCGGGCGATCGCTAAAATAGTCGTCTAATTCAGATTAGAGTCCCCATCCCTGCGGCGAGATCGGGGAGGCAGAGTAAACTTCTATGAAGGTCGATCGCCTGTGGCAGATTGAGGCGATCACACGACGACGGCAGAAAGAGCGATCGGGCTAATTCTCTAAATTCCAACTCTAGAATCCTATGCTGTATTCCCCATTTAAGCGGCTCAAATCGACCCACTCTAGGCTCACTAAGGTTTTCCTAGCTTCCATTTCCCTGTTCCTGCTTGCCACTATCCCCCTATTAACTACTCCTGACTCTCTCTTCCCAGCGATCGCTCAAACTACCGATCCTCGTAAAACCGAGGCCGATCGGCTCTTGCAGCAGGGCAAGCAACAGTATCAGACTGGCCAATTCCCAGAAGCGCTGAATTCCTGGCAACAGGCACTCCAAATTTATCGCGCCCTCAAAAACCGCCAGGGGGAGAGTCTGGCATTAAGCGGTTTGGGAGTCGCTTACCGCTCTCTGGGCAACTATGCCCAAGCCATTGAGTATACACAGCAAAATTTAGCCATCGCCCGCGAAATTAAAGACCGCCAGGGGGAGGCTATGTCACTGGGCGTTTTGGGAGATGCTTACCACTCTCTGGGCAACTCGGCCAAAGCCCTTGAGTATTCACAGCAGCGGTTAGCCATCGCCCGCGAAATTCAAGACCGCCAAGGGGAAGGTAGGGCACTAGGCGTTTTGGGAGTCGTTTACCGCTCTCTGGGCAACTCTGCCAAAGCCATTGAGTATTTACAGCAATATTTAGTCATCACCCGCGAACTTAAAGACCGCCAAATGGAGGGTAGGACACTAGACCTTTTGGGAGCCATTTACGGCTATGTGGGCAACTCGGCCAAAGCCATTGAGTATTCACAGCAAAGTTTAGCGATCGCCCGCGAAATTCAAGACCGCCAATTGGAGGCTGCGTCACTGGGCAGTTTGGGAATCGTTTACGGCTATCTGGGAAACTATGCCAAAGTGATTGAGTATGCACAGCAAAGTTTAGCCATCGCCCGCGAACTTAAAGATCGCAAAGAGGAGAGTGCAGCACTGGGCAATTTGGGAGGTGCTTACCTCTATCTGGGCAACTATGCCAAAGTCATTGAGTATACACAGCAGAGTTTAGCCATCGCACGCGCAATTAAAGACCGCCAGGGGGAGGCTATGTCACTGGGCAGTTTGGGAATCGTTTACCGCTATCTGGGAAACTATGCCAAAGCCATCGAGTATTCACAGCAGAGTTTAGCGATCGCCCGCGAAATTAAAGACCGCCAGGGGGAGGCTATGTCACTGGGCAATTTGGGACTCACTTACCACTCTCTGGGCAACTATGCCCAAGCCATTGAGTATTTGCAGCAAAAGTTAG
>NZ_JAUBPS010000045.1:0-55090 GCF_036700865.1 Microcoleus sp. S13C4 | reverse complement strand
CCATCGCCCGCGAAATTAAAGACCGTCTAAGTGAGGGTGAGGCATTGGGCAATTTGGCAGGTGCTTACTACTCTCTGAGCAACTCGGCCAAAGCCATTGAGTATTCACAGCAGAGTTTAGCGATCGCCCGCGAAATTAAAAACCGCCAGGGGGAGGGTGCGTCACTGGGCAATTTGGGACTCACTTACCACTCTCTGGGCAACTGGGCCCAAGCCATTGAGTATTTGCAGCAAAAGTTAGCCATCGCCCGCGAAATTAAAGACCGTCTAAGTGAGGGTGAGGCATTGGGCAATTTGGCAGGTGCTTACTACTCTCTGGGCAACTCGGCCAAAGCCATTGAGTATTCACAGCAGAGTTTAGTGATCGCCCGCGAAATTCAATACCGCCAATTGGAGGCTATGTCACTGGGCAATTTGGGACTCACTTACGAGTCTCTGGGCAACTATGCCCAAGCCATTGAGTATTTGCAGCAAAATTTAGCCATCGCCCGCGAAATTAAAGACCGTCCCAGTGAGGGTAGGGCATTGGGCAATTTAGGAATCGCTTACCGCTCTCTGGGCAACTATACCCAAGCCATCAAGTATGCAGAGCAGTGCTTAGCCATCGCCCGCGAAATTAAAGACCGCCAGATAGAGGGTGCAGCACTAAGCAATTTGGGAGCCACTTACCACGATCTGGGCAACTATGCTAAAGCCATTGAGTATGCACAGCAGCCGTTAGCCATCGCCCGCGAAATTAAAGACCGCCAAAGTGAAGGTGTGGCGCTCAACAACCTTGGAGTGGCGTTCTTGGAAGCTGGCAACCCAACAGAAGCTGAAAAAATGCTCCTCAATGGGATTCAAGTTTGGGAATCAATGCGTCAAATGCTCGGCTCCAACGATGCGAATAAAGTCTCCATCTTTGAAGGACAAGCTGGCACTTATCGGGCTTTACAACAAGTTCGGGTGGCTCAGAATAACCCCAATGCCGCGTTAGAAATTGCCGAACGGGGACGTGCTCGTGCCTTTGTCGATCTCCTGACAGAGCGCTTATCAACTGGTGATGCCAATCCGGTCATCGCCTCTGCTCCCAACCAGGAGCAAATCCGCCAAATCGCCAAAGCACAGAATGCCACTTTGGTTCAGTATTCCATCATCTACAACGACTTCCAGATTCAGGGAAAAAGGGAAGCGCGAGAATCCGCGCTCTACATCTGGGTGATTCAACCGACGGGCGAAATTACGTTCCGCGAGGTAGACCTCAAACCCCTCTGGCAGCAGCACAAAGCCTCTCTAACCGATCTAATTATTGGCAATCAGGAGTTTCTTGCCGTTCGCAGCCGCAGCAGTACGGGTTTTCTTCAACCGCAACCCAACTTACCGACACTGCATCAACTGCTGATTGACCCAATTGAAACGCTTTTGCCAAAAGATCCCAATGCCCATGTCATTTTCATTCCCCAAGGTTCCCTGTTCCAGGTGCCTTTTCCCGCCCTGCAAGATGCCAACGGCACTTACTTAATCCAAAAACACACCATTCTCACCGCCCCTTCGATTCAAGTATTGGATTTGACTCGACAACAACGGCAGAAGTTGGTACAGAAGCCAGCCAACAGCAGTAACGCTCTAGTCTTGGGCAATCCCACGATGCCGAGTGTGTCTCTCTCTCTGGGAGAACCCAAACAGCAATTGTCTCCTCTACCGGGAGCCGAAGCTGAAGCGATCGCGATCGCACCTCTGCTCAACACCCAAGCCATCACAGGCGCACAAGGTACAAAAGCTGCGATCGTCCAAAAAATGCCGCAAGCATCGATTATCCACCTGGCAACGCATGGATTGCTGGATGATGTGCGCGGATTGGGAAGTGCGATCGCTATGGCTCCTTCTGGTAGCGATGACGGCTTATTGACCGCAGAAGAGATTTTCGACATGAAACTGCAAGCAAATTTAGTTGTTTTGAGTGCCTGCAAGGAGAAGGGAGAATTACTGGGGATGGGGTGATTGGTTTGTCGCGGGCGTTGATTTCGGCAGGAGTGCCGAGTGTAATTGTTTCTTTATGGTCAGTTCCCGATGCGCCGACATCCGAATTGATGCAGTCGTTTTATCAAAACTTGCAAAATAATCCCGACAAAGCACAGGCACTTCGGCAGGCAATGTTAACCACGATGAAAACTCATCCAGGGCCGCGAAATTGGGCGGCATTTACTTTAATTGGGGAGGCAGAGTAAGGACGATCGCCACAAGCAGATTACAGAGTACGATCGGGGATACTGCTCCTACCGCGAAACTGGCGGCTGCAAAACTTTAGCATCCTTTGCTATTGCCGCTGACTCCAAAACCTGCTCTAAAACCCGAGAAGGAATCGGCACTTCTTCAACTACCTGATGCTTTTCCAAAGTCAAGCGAGACTGCGACGAACCCGACAATCTTTTCAACAACTTCGGTGTCGGATCGTACAGCAAATAAATAATTCGATCGCCTGCTTGCCAAATCTGGGCCGCCGACACTACTTGCAAGTACCCTTGCCTTTCCAGCAGCAGCGGCGCTAATTCCCCGGCCTGAACCAAAGCTTGCAAGTGAGCAATCTGAAACTGCAATCCCTCACTTTTTAACTCAGTTTCCCCCAATTTTACTTCTTTGTCAATCAGATATTCGTTCCAATCCTTCAGCGACAAATCGGAGACAAAAGCTTGATTTATTTTAGTCTGATTTGCAGGCGTATTTGCTTGCGGATCTTTGGGGAATATTGCCAAAACCCTCGGCGGTGCAAACTCTTCGGCCGCCCGCTGAGCTAACACTAAGTTTACCTCGCCGTTGTGAGTCATTGCCAAAAAAGTTCCCATCGAATCCAGTCCAGCTTCTTCTAACACGCTGTGGTCGAGAGCACTGCTCAAAAACACCCGCAAACCTTCTCGTTCTGCTTGTTCGCAAGCTTCCGGGTTCGTGTCAATAATTGCCACCGATTCTCCGCGTTCTTGAAACAAGCGAGCAATTAATCTGCTCAAAGGATTTGACCCCACAATGACGGCACCGGTGGCCGATTTTGAGGTGATGCCCAAAAGTTGAGCCATCCGTCCAGCCGTTAGTCCCTGGACGAAAACTGTCATAATAATTGTTAGGAAAACTAAGGCTTTAATCGAGTCGCCGCCGTTGATTCCTCGCTGGGTAAGCAAAATTGCAAATAAAGATGCGATCGACGCTGAGACAATTCCCCTCGGCGCTACCCAACACACAAATAATTTCTGCCGCCAATTCAGTCCGCTGTTCCAAGTACACAGCCAAACGTTGATCGGCCGCACTACCCACATTAAAGCTAAAACTGTAAACAAACTTCCCCAACCGAGGGCGACCACACTAGCGAGGGATAAATCGGCCGCCAGCAGCACGAACAGCATGGAAATAGCAAGAACTGTGAGTTGCCCTTTAAACCTCCTCAGCAGCCTTTCTTCCGGCACAGCCGCAGCTCTGAGGACAATGCCGGAGAGGACTGTTGCCATCAGTCCCGATTCGCTGCGGATTTCTTCTGCTAAGCCGAAAAATCCCCACAAACCGGCTAAAACTACTAAGTTTTTAAGGTCTTCTGAGAGAAATTGCGATCGCTTGAGAATGAATCCCAGCAGCCAACCTCCCGCAATCCCGATGACTGCGCCAACTAAGAGTCGCACGATTAAATCTCGGAACAAAACCAGCAAATCAGCATTGCCGTTCAAAATAATATTCAGCACCAATACTGCCAAAATTGCCCCGACAGGATCGATTAAAACGCCTTCTGCTTCTAGCAAGGCGGCAACTTGTTTGTCAACCGATACTTGTTTGAGCAAAGGGCCGATTACCGTCGGACCAGTGACGACTACTAGAGAAGCATACAGAAATGCGATCGGCCAGGGAAATTCCCCCAACCAGTGTGCGGCCATTCCGCCGCCAATTAGCGTAATTAAAGTGCCTACGGTAACTAAATTGCGGATGCTGCCGGAAAGTTTGCCCAAATCTCGCAATTCCAAATTCAAGCCGCCTTCAAACAGAATTAAAGCTACGCAAAGCGATACCATAACTTCCAAACCGCTGCCCAGCAGATTCGGGTGCAGCACTCCCAAGCAGTCTGGGCCGGCTAAAATGCCAAACAACAGCAAAAAGACGATCGCCGGAACTTTCAGATAAGCGGCGAGAACTTGAGCACTGATGCCACAGATGACAGTCATGACCATCAACTGGGTAATGTTAAAGGGGATTTCCATAGATATAATTGTTACAGGCTGCCCGCTTAGTTTTAAATGTTCGATAGCGGGTAATTGCAGTGCAGGCGCTATTTTCGGCGCAGCTTACAAACTCGGCACGGCCCGGGATTTTTCCCAATAAGATTAAAAACCTTGATAGTGGCTATAACTTTATCAGATAATTCTCTTGGCGTCAAAGATGGCAGTAAGCTGTAGCTAAGCGAGAGATTGTCTGTTATGTTCGAGAGTCTCATGGAGATGCGGGGAGTGAGGGAGAGGATTTGACTTGTTTTGATGTGGACTCAATCTCAAATCTCCAATAGCAAGATTTGGCGGCTTTTCAATTACAAAGCGGTCAAACCCCCAGATTTATTTGTGGAGTCAATCTCCCATCTAAAAAACTCTAAAATCGCCAGATTCATCTTTAGAGTCCATCTAAAATCTATAATCGATTAGCATTCTGCCACCTGCGAAAAAACTCCGATAGAATGGCCGGCGAAATTCGCCCTTCCAGCCAATCTAAAGCCTGGTTTTGGTTTGGTGCGGCCCGATAAAATTTGCACGCATCTATCAGCCGAATCGGAGAATTAGTGACAATAGATTGAGAGCGCCATTTTTGTGCAAACTCGTTAATAATAGCCGGAGAAATTTGTTTTTGCAGCCAATCTAAAGCTTGGTCTTGTTGTGCTAAACCGCGATAAAATTTGCCGACATCTATCAATCGCAAATTACTGTCTTGAGGTAAGGTAGTTGCCCGCCATTTTTGAGCAAATTCCCCTAAAATAGAGTTAGAAACTTGACTTTGCAGCCAAATTAAGGCAGTATCTTGGCTAGCGCTAGCTTTATAAGACGAAAATACCTGAGTCAGTCGCACGTTTGATATGGGAGTAGGAGTCGGAGCGGGAGTCGGCTGCGGGACTGGTGTCGGGGTTGGAGGGGGGACAACTACTTTGGGAGATTTTCGCATCAAAGTGGCCCAAGTTTTGAGGCTGGCAATGCCGTCTGGATTGAGATCTTGAGATTTCTGAAACGAGATGAGCGCCGCTGTGGTGGTGGCTCCAAATTTACCATCCATCGCACCTTGATAAAAACCTTTAATTCTTAATTCCCTCTGGATGTCTGCAACTTTATAACTTACGGCGCCTTCTCGGACGCTTTCAAAAATATTGGTGTCTACATTCCCCGAGACGCCGGACACGGTGCCGGTGTCGCTATACTGCCAAAAAGTCCAAGTTTTCCAGCCGCCGGGAACCCAAGGTTCCTCAGCACTCGTATAGTGAGCAATCCACAGTGGGTAATCCGCCAACCGTGTCGTTCCCAAGTTGTCCCAGAAACCGGGGTAAGTGTAGATAATAGGCCGCATCAAGGTGACTTTTTCGACTGCTTCTAACCAAATTGTGGCTCGATCGCACAATTGATCAACACTCAAACCGCCTGTAGTTTCCAAATCCAAGACGGCCGGTAAATCCCCCGCTTCGAGTTTTACAGTTTTCAAGAACAAATCTATTTGTCCTTGAACGCTGCTTGCAGGTTGAAAAAAGTGGTAAGCACCGCGTTGAATCCCCGCCGCTTTCATCGCCGCCCAATTGCGAGCGAAAGTTTGGGAAACGAACGTTGCACCCTCCGTCGATTTGACAAAAGCGAAGACAATACCTTCCTGGGCAACTGCTTGCCAATTGACATTGGGCTGGTAGTCGGAAACATCTATACCGCGAATACTCATATTACGAAGAGGTGAGAAAAGCTGGTTTGCTCTGAAGCAGCGACTCGATTAAGGGTACATTAAATTGTAATGCTAAGTCGCTAATTGTTTGTTTTCAGGGGAGATTGTGCACATGAACTTCGATCGAATAGAGCCTGGCCCTGGTGAAGAGTCTGTTTGGGATTACCCACGTCCCCCTCGGCTTGAGGAATCGACCAAACACGTACAGATAATTTTTAATGGAGTGACGATCGCCGACACGCGCCGTCCTCAGCGGGTATTGGAGACCAGTCACCCTCCTGTCTACTATATCTGCCCCGATGACATCAAAATGGAATATTTGCACAAAACTTTACGGGGTTCTTGGTGCGAGTGGAAGGGACAAGCCGGTTATTACACTGTGACGGTAGAGTCGAAAGAAGTAGTAAATGCAGCTTGGTTTTATCCCAATCCTAATCAGGTTTTTGCAGCTATTAAAGATTATGTGGCTTTTTATCCCAGCAAGATGGAGGCTTGTTATGTGGACGGGGAATTAGTGCAATCTCAACCAGGGGATTTTTACGGCGGCTGGATTACCAAAGATATTGTCGGCCCGTTTAAGGGAGGGCCAGGAACTTGGGGGTGGTGAGGGAATGTTGAGTGTTGAGTTTTGAGTTTAAAACAGCGGCAGAGACCACGTTTTTTACGCAAAACCTTGTTACAGCCTCGATCCTGGTTTTAAAACCAGGTTTCTTGAGTTTGTTTGCGCCGTGAATGAGTTAAGAAATAGCGCTGAAATCTTTTTTTTACCGCAAAAAATCACCATTAAAAAATTAAGTAATAATTCAATAAATCTCTAATTGAGTAAGGATGAATCAATCCAAGGGAATGCAGGCAGGAAATAAACTCATGCGTTAGTTTATCCCCTTAAATATTATATAGTGTAGTAAATACAGCCAATGGTACGAAACAAATACTAAGATAAGTTAATAGTTTAGACTAGCTTTGTTGCTGCTTTATTTTTTATTCTGATCTGCGCTGTGTCTGTTGAATTTATCCCGCCATCTAACTCGCCCGAAAAACTACCAAAAAATCTATCTTTAGAGTCTACTCTTAAGGATCTGCCTGTATTTAATTTTCAAGTGGAAGCTTCATCCCTAGCCAAAGAAGTAGCCCGGTTTTTTCAAGCTCACCCGCTGCTTCCGGGAGTTATCTTGACCGTAAAAGGCGAATTTTTAGGGATGATATCGCGCAGGCGATTTATGGAACGCCTGAGCCGCCCTTACGGACTAGATACATTTGCTGGCCGACCAATTCTGGCTTTGTATCAGATAGCTCAAACTGATATTTTGATTTTACCAGGAGTAGCCTTAATTGTCGTGGCAGCTCAGCGAGCCATGCAGCGGCAGCCCGAACTGCTTTACGAGCCGATTGTTGTGCAGTTAGAACCTCAAGTTTACCGACTGTTAGACGTGCATCAAGTATTGGTAGCTTTATCCGAAATTCACCAACAAGCTACTGGGTATATTAGGCAACTGTATTACAATTTATCGGTAACACAAGCCGAGTTAGAAGCAGCTAATTCTCAATTACAATCAGCTAATTCCGAATTGTATCGCCTTGCGAACTCAGATGGGTTAACTCAGGTGGCGAACCGGCGCTGTTTTAACGAATACTTCGAGAAAAAATGGCAGGAATTGGGACAAGAAGCAGCAGAACTATCTTTAATTTTATGCGATATTGACTTTTTTAAACAATACAACGATACTTACGGACATCAAGCGGGAGACGCTTGTTTGCAACAGGTAGCGAAAACTATTGTTGAGGCTGTAAATTACTCGACAGGCGAAGTTTCGGGGGAGACTCTGGTAGCTCGTTACGGAGGCGAAGAATTTGCAGTGATTTTGCCTCGGACTTCACCTGAAATAGGTGTCTCGATTGCAGAGAAAATTCGAGTGTGGATAAGAGAACTAGAAATAGAACACATTAATTCGGAGGTGTGTTCTCTCGTGACGCTGAGTTGGGGAGTAGCGAGTACGGTTCCTCGATCGTCTGCAGCACAAAAAAACTTGATTGCAGCGGCAGACCGCGCACTTTATCAAGCTAAAGACCGAGGGCGCGATCGAGTAATTTTAGATGCCGATGAATTTTAGATTGGAAAATCGTTTCCATCATAGATTATCTGGCAAATCGCCGATCGACCTGCCGATGCTAGCCAGCAATTTCTCCAAAGCTTTCATCTGCTTGACGGTGAACGTCGGCACATTCTTTCCCAACTCCCAACGACTGATTGTTTGCGACGAAACGCCAGGCTCTCGCGCCCAATCTTTCTGACTCATCTCCAGTTCTTCCCTGAGCTTCTTCAAATGCGACTCTTCATCTTCAGGTCGCGGAACGGGCTTTTTCGGCATAACTTCGATCGCAGATTTTTCCGATCAGATGCTTAAACATCTTACTCCCTTCCTCGGAGAAGATTATCTACTTGTGATTCTTCCTGACTCTTCCTTCGCGTTTTTCGCGTCTTCGCGGTTCAATCATACTAATTTTTCCGACCCGAAAACAGTAATTAAACAACAAACAGATCACGGAAGGGTAAGGCGCATAGCTGGAAAGGCGCGATCGCTCCTATTCTCATTTGAAAAGTTATCGGGCGATCGTCCCGTGGCTACAAAGAGTCGCACCAAGCACGTTCTGCCGTCCAATGTCTGTCTGAAGATTCATAAATCCTCAACCCATCCAACCCGGCATTTTGGATCATCTCCTCAACTTCATCCAGCGTAAATGCTGCTTGCAACGAATCGCTGAATAACTGTTTCTGATGCGCGTTGCAATCTCCCGCATACAGATTGACTAAATTATCCCTGATTTCCGCTTTTTCCGGCCGCAGCAAATCCCGCAAAAAAATTGCTCCCTGCGGCTTCAACACCCGCTTGACTTCCTGCAAAAATGGCAGCGGATCGGGCAAATGGTGGATAATGCTGTTGGAAATCACCATGTCAAAATAACTGTCTGGATACGGCATTGCCTTAGCATCAATTAATTCGAGACTGATTTGCGATCGCACGCCGGCCTTTTCCACATTTTCTGCCCCGACTTTCAGCATATTTGCCGACAAATCGATGCAAGTCAATTTCCATGCTGGCCGGAGTTGACAAAGGGCGATCGGAATTCTCGCCGTACCCGTCCCCGCATCCAAAACGTTTCCAAAAACCGGCCCCAACGCCGCAGCACTCTTAGCAAAAGCAGTATTAACCTCAGTAAAGTCCATCGAATCGTATTCGATCGCCTCTTCCAAGGAATCCATCACTTCCGGTTCCAAAACTCGCTGCATAAAATTTATCTCGTTATCTGGCATTTCCATATAGGGGTTCAGTTTCGCCTGCAAAAGCTCGACTAACTCCGGTTCCATATATTCGTAGTTGTCCGGGATTTGCAGGCAAATAACTTTCTTGCCTTCGAGACTTTCGGGAAATTTGCTGCGAAGTCGATCGCCATGCTTCTTCTCCATCACAAATATCAAATCTGCCCAACCGACAAGACCCTCAGTGACTCTAATTCTTGCACCTTTTTCCGTTCCAGCCGATCGCACGCTGTAGCCGCTAACGTTCTCGCATATCTTCTCGGCAGTCAAACTCCTCCACTTATTCTGACTGCACACAAACAATATCTTGATTTTATCCATCTAGACACAATTACAAAATTCTATGTTTATCGTGGCACGGGCGTCCCGCCTGTGCTTCCGAAGCGGTTAAAAATTTCCTTCTAATTTTCCCCCGATCCCACCTTGCATACCACAAAGACTGTATTTTGTCAAAATTGGCAAAATCTCCGTTACAATTCTTAAACCATAAAATTCGGACTTTGCATAAATAATTGCACTAATTACATTTGAAGAGGTTGCTAATTTTATGAATTAATTAGGTTTCAGCGTCACCAAGTCAAATTAGTCATAATACCCCTGGATTATGAAAATCCTACCACAAGCCTCAAAGCAAGTAAATAGGTAAAATAATTGAGAATGAAGTCAATAATTTCGATCATCTTTAGATTTTCTTAAGAATTGAGGACTCAAAATAGATCGAACATTTAAAACTAAATCGACTTTTAGATTGTTTTTGCTTATAAAACAAGCTGGAATTGCCCCGAAGACCGATCGACCCTCAACAATAGATACAGATGCTCGATCGCCCAATGGCATCCAACCAAACTCGATCGAACTCTGCTAGAATTAGTAAAACGAAGTCGTTATGAGTTTAAGTAAACAGCTATGACCAACGAAACCGTAGAAAACCTAGTAATTATCGGCTCAGGCCCTGCAGGCTACACAGCAGCAATCTACGCAGGTCGGGCAAACCTGAAACCCGTAGTGTTTGAAGGCTACCAAGCGGGAGGCGTCCCCGGCGGTCAACTGATGACCACCACAGAAGTAGAAAACTTTCCCGGTTTCCCTGAAGGGATCACCGGGCCGCAGCTCATGGATCGAATGAAAGCTCAAGCAGCGCGCTGGGGTGCAGAATTATACACAGAAGATGTAACTTACGTAGATTTGAGCCAGCGTCCGTTTACAGTGCGCTCAGAAGACAGAGAAATCAAAACCCACACGATAGTAATCGCTACAGGCGCGACCGCCAAACGGCTGGGGCTGCCTAGCGAACACGTATTTTGGAGTCACGGCATTTCGGCCTGTGCCATTTGCGACGGCGCTACCCCAATTTTTAAAGGAGTAGATTTAGCTGTCATCGGCGCGGGCGATACCGCAGCGGAAGAATCTATTTATTTGACAAAATACGGCTCTCACGTACATATGCTGGTGCGGCGCAATCAAATGCGCGCCAGCAAAGCCATGCAAGACCGAGTGCTGAGCAATCCCAAAATTACCGTGCACTGGAACACCGAAGCAGTGGATATTTTGGGCGAAGCGGGCGGCAAAATGGACGGGGTGAGGCTTAGAAATATCGAGACGGGCGCCGAGAGCGATTTGCTGGTGAAAGGATTGTTTTATGCGATCGGTCACACTCCCAACACTCAACTGTTCCAAGGTCAGCTAGAACTCGACGAAATAGGGTATATCGCCACCAAACACGGTTCGGTAGAAACCAGCGTCGAGGGAGTTTACGCCGTCGGCGACGTGCAAGACCACGAGTTTCGCCAAGCAATCACCGCCGCCGGCAGCGGTTGCATGGGGGCGATGCTGGCAGAACGTTGGCTGTCAGTCAACGGTTTAATGCAGGAATTCCATCAAACTGAGGAATCCGAGCAACCCACAGCAGCGCCGGAAGCTCAAAAAGTACGCAAAACCAGCGAGAACTTTGATATCCAAGACACGCGCCACGAAGGAGGTTATGCTTTGCGGAAGTTGTTCCACGATAGCGATCGACTGATCGTGGTCAAATATGCCTCTCCGAGTTGCGGCCCTTGCCACAGCCTCAAGCCGATTTTGAACAAAGTAGTAGATGAGTTCGATGGCAAAATTCACTACGTGGAAATTGACATCGAAGAAGATCCAGAAATTGCGGAAAATGCTGGCGTGATTGGTACGCCGACGATTCAGTATTTCAAAGACAAAGATATGGTGGCTGAGCTCAAGGGAGTTAAGCCGAAAAGCCAGTACCGCGAGTTAATTGCCAGTAATTTGTAGGAAGTCGATTGATTTTAGATTTCAGGTTCGCCAAGGGAGATTTAACTTAAACTCGACTTGCGTCCCGCCTGCCAAAAACACAGTTTATCCCCTGCGCGCCAGTCCCATGCAGGGGATAAACTGTGTTTTTTTTAGCCCTATCGCGCGAAAAAACCCGGTTTGTCGCGAGTGTTTGGCGAAGGAGAAAGAGGATTTTTGACTGTTCCGGGTTTTTTCGCCTGAGTGCTACTAAAATCTAAAAGTCTTTCTTATATTGGTCGATCGTCATTATGGCTCAAAGCCGCCTCCGACTGCCGCGATTTCTCAACAGTGCCTCACCGTCAAGCCTGTCAATGAAAATGATGTGGGCAGGTTTGACAATAACTGCCGTGTTTATATTCGTAGCCACCTTGTCTCCAGCTATGCAAGCTTGGGGATGGCTGCAAAATCCTACCGAGGCTTTGATTAACCCCATCCACGAACCGCCGTCGGGGAATTATTGGTTTGGTACTAGCCGCAGCGGCTACGATGTGTTTTCCCGCACGCTGTTTGCTTCTCGGGCCGCTTGGCAAGTGGTGATTTTAGCCACATCTTTGAGTTTGTTTATCGGTGTGCCGCTGGGTTTGGTTAGCGGTTATGTGGGCGGTAAGCTCGATCGAGTGTTGTTATTTTTAATGGATACAATTTATACTTTGCCGGGGCTGCTGCTTTCTTTGACGCTAGCGTTTGTAGTAGGAAAAGGAGTTTTGAATGCTGCGATCGCCCTGAGCATTTCCTACATACCTCAATACTACCGCGTAGTCAGGAATCACACCGTCAGCGTCAAAACCGAATTGTTTGTCGAAGCCGCGCGAGCAATGGGTGCTGACACTTGGACAGTGCTTTCCCGCTACCTATTCCTGAACGTGATTCAGAGCGTACCGGTGCTGTTTGCGCTCAACGCTGCCGATGCAATTTTAACATTAGGAGGTTTGGGATTTCTTGGATTAGGACTTCCCGAAGCGACTCCTGAATGGGGACACGACTTGCGTTTAGCTTTAGATGCGCTACCTACTGGCATTTGGTGGACAGCTTTGTTTCCCGGTTTGGCAATGACTTTAATGGTAGTGGGATTGTCTTTGGTGGGGGAAGGATTAAACGAGTTTGTTAACCCTCGCCTGCGGAATCAGTAATCATTTTTCTGTAGCACAATCTCAAAAAACCAAACACCCAGATTCCGGACTTCTTTGAGAAGTCGGGAATCTAACGAAAAAGCGTTTTATGTTTAATGAAAACGACCTACTTATCCAAGAAACACCAAGTATAGTTAAGGATGTGAAATTATGAAAAATGTTCCACGGATAGAATATCTCAAAGTTCAAAATTACCGAGCTTTACATAATCTAGAACTTAAAAAAATTACCCCCTTAACTGTCCTCTTGGGGCCTAATGGTAGCGGAAAATCAACTATTTTTGATGTTTTTGCTTTCCTGTCTGAATGTTTCAATGAAAGCCTCAGAAAAGCATGGGATAGAAGGGGCAGATTTCGAGAATTACGCACCAGAGATAGTACAGGCTGCATCATTATTGAATTAAAATATCGAGAGACATACAAATCGCCGTTAATTACCTATCATCTCGCCATAGATGAAGAAAATAATCGTCCTTTCATTGCTGAAGAATCGTTACAGTGGAGGCGAGCCAGCCAAGGTAAACCTTTTCGGTTTTTAGACTTCAAGAAAGGCGAAGGACAAGTCATTAGTGGCGAAAGTCCTGATGAAGAAGGTGAAAGGATTACCGAACAACTGGCATCACCTGAATTATTAGCAGTAAATACATTAGGACAATTTGCCAAACATCCTCGCGTCAGCGCATTAAGACGCTTTATTACAGGTTGGTATTTATCCTATTTAACCGCAGATAATACCCGCAGCCTTCCCGAAGCAGGTGCACAGGAAAGATTGTCCCCCACTGGTGACAATTTACCTAATGTTATCCAATACCTAAAAGAACAACATCCCCAACGGTTAGAAGAAATACTAAAAACCCTTTCTGCTCGTATTCCACGCCTCGAAAAAGTCGAGGCTCTTGTCATGCAGGATGGCAGACTTTTGTTGGAAATTAAAGATGCTCCTTTTTCTCATCCCATTTTGGCAAAATATGCCTCCGACGGTACGTTAAAACTCTTAGCTTATTTGACAGTTTTATTCGATCCAAATCCCCCGCAATTAGTGGGAATAGAAGAACCAGAAAATCATTTGCATCCGCAATTATTACCTCAGCTTGCAGAAGAATGTCGTTCGGCTTCGGCGAATACTCAATTAATGATAACAACCCATTCTCCCTTTTTTGTAGATCGTTTAAAACCCGAAGAATTATGGGTATTATATAGAGATGAAAAAGGTTTTACTCAAGCCAAAAGAACCGCCGATATGCAGGGAATCAAACAATTTATAGAAAACGGTTCCTTACTCGGTTCGCTGTGGATGGAAGATTTCTTTGATGTGGGAAATCCCCTCAAAAATGCGGGTGCACCGCAATGATTTTAAACTTAAAATTAAGAGGAGGTGAGCATTTTGCATCTTGAGTTTTTAGTGGAAGAAGCATCACTAGAATCAGCTTTAACCCACATTGTACCCAAAATATTGCCATCGACTGTTACCTATAAAATTCATGCTTTTCGAGGGAAAACAGATTTACTGGCTAAATTGCCTAACCGTTTGAAAGGTTATCAAGCATGGCTTCCGCCTGATTGGAAAATTGTTATTTTAATAGATGAAGATCGAGAAGATTGTCTCAAATTAAAACAAAAACTAGAAATAATGGCAATATCTTCGGGATTAATCACTAAATCTTCCTGTCAAAAAGATAAATCATTCCAAGTCTTAAATCGAATTGTAGTTGAAGAATTAGAAGCGTGGTTTTTCGGCGATGTTGAAGCAATTTGCCAAGCTTATCCTAAAGTCTCTGCCAATTTAGCTAATCAACAACCGTATCGCGACCCCGATGCTATTAAAGGGGGTACATGGGAGGCTTTGGAAAGAGTCCTGAAAAAAGCTGGATATCATGCGGGAGGACTAGAAAAATATAAAGCCTCTAGCGAAATTTCTCAATATATGAATCCTGAATTAAATCGCTCTAAAAGCTTCAAAGTCTTTTATCAAAGTTTATTAGAAATCATCAATAGTAAAGAGGTATAATCAACTTTATAGACAATTTTCGATCTCGTCATTGCTGAGCTAGGAGCGTGATCAATGATTTAGAGCTCAAACCTAGAGCCACGCTTTCGGAGGACACGCTGTAAATAAATGTAACAAAAGTTTTAGCGATCCCACCAGCGTCCTACCGTTCCCTTTCTTTAAGCCTCCTGCAGTTTATGCCTTCTCTAACAATAGCAAGCACATCGCTAACTGCGTAAATTTTTCTTCCCTGGCGGACTTATCATCGGCCGACAGTTGCAGCAACGCCCGCTGTGCTTTTGTTTCGTCTGCTTGAAATTATCAAGACAATTCGGGAATGCTACCTAAAATTGATTGAGGGGCTTTATGGAATCTTCACAGTGTCACGATATATTTAAAGGAATCGTGAAGTTATACTTCCGGGAGATGGCGAATTGTGTTGTTTGTGAGGAGAAAGTGCGATCGCGCAAGTGCGAACCGAAAGCAAAAAAAATTTAGAGAAGTCCGCAGCCGAGAGTTGCGCGGCGGGTTAACTCTCAGTAGAATTTATCCGGGTGGTTTTTGCCATTGACGCGACAAACTCGTGTCGAACTGCTTAAATAAGAATGTGACGTTAAGAACTTAATGTGATTTAACGTGAAAATTAAACCCAATTTCTGAGATTTGAGCTAACTTAACAATGAAAGCCCCTGTTGCACTACTCAACCCGCAACGCTTCATTTGGGGTCCGAGTCGGTCTCTAATCCAGAGTGGCCGGCTTAAAACTAAAGCTACGAGCTTTATTCAATCGCACATTGCGTATGATTCAATTCAGGGAAACAGGGTAATGATGGGTGTATCTACACGGATTGTATTGGTTCCAATTTGGGCAACTCAAAAATTGTCTGCTAACTGTCTGGCCAACTACGCCGCAGCCGTTCACCCAGATATACGCAGAAAACAGCGCCGTTTGATCGTGCCAAAGTTTTTGCGGGCCGTTCTCAGGATTTAGCAGAGCCGGACATGAGTTAGTATTGTCAAGCTAAGCTGACAGAGTTTTCCTAGTTCTTGACCAACAATGGAAAACAACTTCCATTTTTTGTGAGAAAGGCTACAATCGGGAAGGTCTTTGCAATATCCGATTCTCCCCGTTTGGTGCTTCAACCCTCTGCTGTTGCATTTGAGGCAGCAGACTAGCATCCAAAGTGGCGAAAATTTGCCGTGCAACTGTCATGTCTGACAACCAGAGTCAAAGCAAGGCGAATCAAAAGTTCGACACCTCCAATACAAAAGTTAGAGGGTTCCGTGCCGGAAAACTTGTACGGGTAAAAGCTCGAAGTACCGAGTAAAAAAGCCAGTATTTTTGGAAGTGCGATCGATCGCATTTCATGGTTTGCTTCTCTGGGCAAGATATCACAGATGATGTGGTCACTCGCTCCGAAAAAAAAAGCCGCACGCTCAATCCCAGGTCGCGATGTTAAAATCTGCGCTCAATTGAAGGCGCTGGCTGCTTCAAACCAGAACTCGAACTTTGACTGATAAAACTGGTGCAGTTTCGGTAACAGATTCAGCTAGCAGACCGAAAATCCCACTATTTTTTCCTGCGGGAATGTCAATACTGGCTAACTTGTCTAAACTACAAACAGACACTATTCCACTGTTATTTATTCTTTAATTCAGGAGCATGAGGAAGACGGCATGATCCAGGCTAACACCGTACTCGAAACCACAATTACACCGGAAATGGAAACAATCGAGTTGCTTCGGAGCGCCGAAAGCGTTCTACCTGAGAGCGAGTTAGAACTCTTTATCGACGAAGAAGACGATAGAGAAGAATTCTTAGACTCTCAATCTGAGGAAGACCCTAAATCTGGCAAAGGCGCCAAAGCCCGCCGTCGGGCACAGGCAAAGAAAAAGCATTATACTGAAGACTCTATTCGTCTTTACCTGCAAGAAATCGGTCGGATTCGACTGCTGCGAGCTGACGAAGAGATTGAACTAGCGCGCAAGATTGCAGATTTGCTGGAATTAGAGCGAGTTCGAGAACAACTGCTCGAAGAGTATAACCGCGAACCCAAAGACAGCGAATGGGCTAATGCTGTAGATATGGCACTTCCTGCATTCCGTCACCGACTACACGTCGGCCGTCGGGCCAAGGAAAAAATGGTGCAATCAAACCTGCGTTTGGTGGTGTCGATCGCCAAAAAATACATGAATCGCGGTTTGTCTTTTCAAGATTTGATTCAGGAAGGCTCCTTGGGTCTGATCCGGGCCGCTGAAAAATTCGATCACGAAAAAGGCTACAAGTTTTCAACCTACGCAACTTGGTGGATACGTCAAGCCATCACCCGGGCCATCGCCGATCAATCGCGCACTATCCGCCTGCCGGTTCACCTTTACGAAACCATTTCGCGGATTAAGAAAACTACCAAACTCCTGTCTCAGGAAATGGGTCGCAAGCCTACGGAAGAAGAAATTGCTACCCGCATGGAGATGACGATCGAGAAGTTGCGGTTCATTGCTAAGTCCGCACAGTTGCCTATCTCTCTAGAAACTCCGATCGGCAAAGAGGAAGACTCCCGTCTGGGAGACTTTATTGAATCTGACGGGGAAACACCCGAAGATCAAGTCTCGAAAAACTTGCTCAGGGAAGACTTGGAAAGCGTTTTGGATACTCTCAGCCCCCGAGAACGGGATGTACTGCGACTGCGTTACGGCTTAGATGACGGACGGATGAAGACCTTGGAGGAAATTGGTCAAATCTTTAACGTCACTCGTGAGCGAATTCGCCAAATCGAGGCTAAAGCCCTGCGGAAGTTGCGCCATCCCAACCGGAACAGCATCTTAAAAGAATATATCCGCTAGAGTAATTTGCTAGCATCACCCAAAAGAGTGATTCGCACTCTTTTTTTTGGGGGGGAGACCCCCCGCCCCGGTTTGGGCTATAGCTGTTAAATTTTGTGCTGCTAACTGCCCGGAGCAAGTGGCTATTTGCTGGCCAAATCGCGCTGCCAAAATTTAGGGAGTCCGTTACGGAACTCCCCAGCTTTGCAGTGTCACAAAAGTCTTAACTAGAAAATTACATCAGGCCCCAAAAGTGAAGCAGGCCTTGACCGGAAACCAATTCGATTATGACAGCGGCAGAGAAACCAATCATCGCCAAACGACCGTTCCAATTTTCGGCTCCTTCGCTGAAGCCCCACTTCCAAGCGTTGCGTTTTTGTTCTTGCATAGTGCGAACTCCTTTAGTTAACTTTTGTAAGGCTTATGTAAATTAATATAACAGTGACTTGCCAAAAGGGCAATTTTGTGGATAGTGAGAGCGGTGATAACGGTCGATCGACCTTGATGATTTTACCTAACAGGAAAAATAGCCAACTCGGTATCAGGGTCGAACAAGTGAATTTTGTCATGGGCAATGGCCAACCAAAGCTCCTCGCCAACTCGGATCGATCGCTCAGGAGGAACCCGCACTTGCATCCGCACCGCCGGAGCATCCGTCAAACCAACCCCCAAATAAGTTTCGTGTCCCAAAGCCTCTACAATTTCCACTTGTACCGAAAGATTTTTGGTAGCCGGAGGGTTAATGCTCAGATGTTCCGGCCGAATGCCCAAAATTAGCCCTCGCCCGTCATATTGTTGTAGACTTTTTGCCCAAATATCGGGTAAAGTAAAGCGAAATTGCGGATGAGAAATCAACAACGGGGCACTAAATTGCACCGACAAAAAATTCATCGGCGGAGAACCGATAAACTCAGCAACAAACAGATTAGCCGGCTTGTTGTAAAGCTCTAGAGGTTGAGCTACTTGCTGAAGCTGACCTCTATTCATAATAGCAATCCGATCGCCCATAGTCATCGCCTCAGTTTGGTCGTGAGTCACATAAATAGTTGTAGTTCGCAACTGTCGCTGCAACTGCACAATTTGCGATCGAGTTTCCGCCCTCAATTTCGCATCAAGATTAGATAGCGGTTCGTCCATCAAAAAAACTTCAGGATTCCTAGCCATCGCCCTACCCAAAGCTACCCGCTGCTTTTGCCCTCCCGAAAGTTGTTTTGGCAAGCGATTTAAAAGAGATTCTATTTGCAATAATTCAGCTACCTCTCGCACTCGTTTTCCTACAGCCTTTTCCCGTTCCGACAAATAGCGCAAACCCGGAGGCAACTTGCGAGTGGCTCCTCCTAAAAAGTCCTCACACAAAGGATAAAGTAGATTAGTTTTAAAAGAATTAGAAGCTAAATAATTAATAACTTCTTCTATCTTCTTCCTAATTTTTTCTCCCTTCTGGATGCTTCCTTCTTCTCCTTGTATCTTCTCCATTCTTCCTTCTTCCTTCTTCCCTCTTCCTTCTTCCCTCTTCCTTCTTCCTTCTTCCTTCTTCCTTCTTCCTTCTTCTTTCTCCCTTTCCGAGCGGCGCAATCCAAAGGCGAGATTATCGTAAACTGTTAAGTGAGGATAGAGAGCATAATTTTGAAATACCATAGCGATATCTCGGTCTTTAGGAGGCAAATCGTTAAGGAGCCGATCGCCAACCCAAATATTGCCGGCAGTCAAAACTTCCAAACCGGCGATCGATCGCAGCAAAGTGCTTTTTCCGCAGCCCGAAGGCCCCACCAGCACCATGAATTCCCCGTCTTCGACCGTCAGGTTAATGCGCCGCAAAACGCTGTTAGACGAAGGGCGATCGGCAAAAGACGAGACACTTTCTGGGACGGTGTTTGCTTCTTTTTCCTGTTCTCCTTGGCGGAGCGGAAAACTTTTGTAAATATTTTCTAATACAACTTTCGCCATCAAACAATTTTAGATTTTAGATTGGGGATGTTAAAGTCTGATGTTCGGGGGGAAGAAGTCTTGCAAGAAGAATAATTCCCCATTACCAATGACCAATGATTAATGACTATTTACTGCTGATAACTTTGATAATTTTTTCACCCGGATTGAGGTCAAAAACTCGATCGCCCGCAGCATCTTTCCCCCAAAAAGCTATAGCATCAATAGCCGATCGCAGCAGGCGGCCAGAATTAGTAAAAAGTTTGACATCCGTACCCGGAACAGCCTGCAGCAAGCCAACTAAAGCATCTTTAGGCTCTGAGAAACGAAAAGCTTGAGTGCCAATTTCGCCCCGGTTAGTAAGTCTGACAGAACCTGCAGGCATTCGTTTTGCCCAACCCAACTCGGAAAATAGCACCAGACTGTCGTTCGGATCGAGAGTGATGCAACCCACCAACTCTTCCTGCTTCCGCAACCTGGTTACTTGAGAACCCTGGGCCGCGCGGCCCATTGGGGGCAGTTGTTCATCATCAATCTCAAACCGCAGGACTCGACCTCCTGAAGTGGCGATCGCCACTTGCTCGCCGACTTTACCCAGACTCGCACAGCGCAGCCGATCGTCCTCCTTGAGTTTAACAACTGTAACGCCACGATTAGTCAAATCAGCAAATTCCTGCATCGGCAAGCGCTTAATTTTCCCTTGCTGAGTCAGAGTTACTAAATCTGCAGCTTCCGAATTTTCCGGCAAAATAAAGTGTGCAACTGTGATTTCCGACAAAGCGCGACCGGCACTTTCTTTAGTAGCACTCGGCGACAACAAACTAACGATCGGCGTTCCCCGGTCTTTGGCGCTACTACTAGGAATATCGGCGACTTTCAGCGGGTAAGCTTTGCCGTTAGGAGTTAAGACGACCAAAGTGCGATCGGTTTTCGTCAGATTTGCCGTCACAATAAAATCTTCATTTTTTTCTAAAGCTGAAACCGATTTTTCGCGACTTTTCGAGCGTGGCTTTTCCCCAGTCGGCAAGCGTCGCACGTACTGCTTGTGCGAAAATTCAACAATAGTTTCCTCTGCCTCTACAACGGGCAATAAGTTCGGCTGAATCGTTGCCGGCGACAACTGCTTCACTGCAGAATTTTTCTTACCAGAAAATTGTGGTTCGGCGTTTGCTGCGCGTGCAGTTCCATTGGCGAATTTAGTGCGGCGGGGGTCAGCGTACTTGCGTTTGAGCGATCGAAGTTCCTTCTTTAAAGCCTTCAGAAGTTCGCGCCTGTCGCTCAACAACCGCTGCAATTCTTGAATATTAGCCATCAACTCATCAAACTCAGACTGCAAATTTTGCCTTTCCAAACCAGTCAGTCTACGCATAGGCATCGCCAAAATCGCATCAGCTTGACTTTCGCTCAAATTGAGGCGAACTTGGAAAGTTTGCTTAGCAGTAGAGCCGTCAGGAGAATTTCTGAGAATGTCGATCGCTGTATCGAGATTTGTCAAAGCCAACATTAAGCCTTGGACAATGTGACAGCGGCGTTCTGCAGCTTGCAACTCGTAATTGTAGCGGCGGGTAAGAGTCACTTCCCGGAAATCGAGAAATTCCTGCAACAATTGTCTCAGCGTCAACTGTCGCGGTTGACCGTTGACAATTGCCAGCAAAATTGCGCCAAAATTTGTTTGCAGGTCAGTTTGTTGGTAAAGGCGAGCGAGAACCGCTTCTGGCGTAAATTCCCGCTTGAGTTCAATCACAACTCGAATGCCTTCGCGATCGCTCTCGTCACGCAAATCAGAAATACCGTCGAGGCGGCCAGCATTGACCAACTCCGCCACCTTTTCAATCCAAGCCGCCTTATTTACCTGAAACGGAAACTCCGTCACAACGATCGCCGTTTTAGTACGCACCTTGCGATTACCTGGCACCTCTTCCACCCCGGCCACACCCCTGACCGCAATGCTGCCTCGACCCTTAGTGTAGGCGTCAACAATGCCCTCTGTAGCAACGATTTCCCCTCCTGTTGGAAAATCCGGACCCGGAATCAGTTCTATCAACTTCTCGTCCGATAGTTCCGGGTTTTCAATCAAAGCAATTAAACCGTCTACCACCTCTCCCAAATTGTGCGGCGGGATATTAGTTGCCATCCCCACAGCAATGCCCGTACAGCCGTTGAGTAACAGAAACGGCAACTGAGCAGGCAGCGCCGTCGGTTCCTGCTGGGAACTGTCAAAGTTAGCAGTAAAATCAACAGTTGCATCGCCGACTTGGGTTAGCATAGCTTCGTGGGCGATCGGTGCCAGCCTAGTTTCCGTATAGCGCATAGCAGCCGCCGGATCATTGTCCACCGAACCAAAATTGCCGTGACCCGCCAGTAAAGGATAGCGGCTCGAAAACTCCTGAACCATGCGTACCAGAGCGTCGTAAACCGATTGGTCGCCGTGGGGATGATATTTTCCCAAAACATCTCCAACTACCCGGGCGCACTTACGGTAAGGTCGATCGGGCGTCAGACCAAGTTCGTGCATCGCATATAAAATTCGACGGTGAACAGGTTTTAAACCGTCGCGGACATCAGGCAAAGCTCGCCCGACGATCACACTCATGGCATATTCGAGGTACGATTGCTGCATCTCGGCGTGCAGAGGCGTAGAAATTACTTGCCCGGAAAGTAGGTTGAGTTGTTTAGCCATGAGTCCTTGTGTCCGTTAATTCCTGAGTGAAAACAGCCTCTGTCAATAATGCCGAGGTTCCCTGTCTCGATTGAAAAGCCTTTGCCGCAGGTGAACCGAAAGTTCGACCCAACCGCCCAGTTGAAGAATAAAAATAAACTTAACTTGTGAAAGCAGAATCAGAGTCCCGAAGACGAGCAACACTTGCCTCTTACTCTCTATTCTTACCCTAACCTCTATGTTGCCTTCATTTGCGCCTACCTGTCTATTTACCTTCTGCTGTGAGAAGGTTGATTCACAGGAGAACACGGAATGCCAGAAACTCAGAACGTAGTGAGGCTGTAGCTCTTCCTAGGAAAGCGTCACGAGGGACTTGAGTCCCCGTCAATCTATGATAGAATTTAATTGCAATTAGGAATAACCATCTACACGAAGAAATATTCTATTCAGGAGAAACCCCAGATTGAGATCGTCTCGGTACAACCGTAGTGTGGATCCAGCACCAATGGTAGAAGATCGAGCTTACCGTATTTTGGCAAGCGTGAAAGACTCCGAAAGTATTAAAAAAGAAAAGTAAGCCGAATTGGAATACCTCTGGTACTGGTACCTGTTCTGATCGTGTAGAGGCAACTGGACTATGAGTGAAGTCCAAGTTTTGGGCTTATTCAACCATAGAGCGTGGCCGTGACTCGCTGAGAGTCTCAAAAATGCCGATATTGATGAATTCATCAGTCAAAAGCTCTCCGGGCGATATCTCCTAGTCTGACATCCCGTTGCTCAACGGAAGCGTCGATATTTTAAGCCGTTTTGAGGGGTTAAAACTGAGAATTTGGAATCTCCAACAATCCCCGCTCGATTCGCTACTCCGAATGCTGTGGCGACGGGAGTATGTGAATAAACATGGCTTGATTCTAATTAGGAGGAAGGAAAATAATTATCACACATTCCCGACTCTAATACCCGTTAAAAAAATAATGCAACTGTAGGCCCGTGATCCAAACTGATATCCAGTCAATCAGTTCCCATCTAAAATCTAAAATCTAAAATCTAAAATCTAAAATCTAAAATCTAAAATGGTAGAAGCCGCAGGCTTGACCGAAAGAGAGGATACTATAAGTCCAGGACGCACGGGTAGTCAGAAACCGGGTTTTTTCATAGCAATAGTTCGTTATAGCCCGCCGAAACGATCAAAAACCCGGTTGCGAGGCGTCGTCCATGCGTCCGGGATTGTACTAGAAACCTGCTACCTGAGAATCTGGAGACTCTCACCAGTGCCAGGTCTAGTTATAAAAAAGAACTAAACTGTCTGTGTGTAGTAGTCTAAATGATGGTACTGGATGCTTCTAAGCATCTGTAAACCCTCTCACAGCTAGTGGCTCAAGGATATACATACGGGTTTTGCAGGGTTCCCGGCTGATGGCGCTAAAAACTCTGCATTTTTGACGGGGAATGTAGTCCCCGTGTCGTGTTCCTCTTTGGACTAAAGTCACAAAGTTTCTATACTTCCCATATTTATTTATGAAAACCGTTCTGATTGTAGAGGACGATTTGGTTAATGCTCGGGTTTTTTCCAAAATTCTGACTAAGCGGGGGGGCTTAGCCGTGAAGCACACGGAAAATGTTGAAGAGGTGATGCAGATTGCTGCCAACGGCGAAGCGGATTTGATTTTAATGGATGTGTCTCTTTCGCGCAGCGTGTACCAGGGCAAATCTGTTGACGGCATTAAGATTACTCAACTGCTCAAAGCTGACCCGCAAACGGCCTCGCTGCCGATTATTTTGGTGACTGCTCACGCGATGGCTGGTGATAAAGAAACATTTCTGGATCAAAGCGGTGCCGACGGTTACATCTCTAAACCTGTGGTAGACCATCAAGAGTTTGTTAATCAAATCAAGGCTTTGTTGCCTGATTGAGTGAAGCATACATCAAGAAGGAATAAGAAGGAAGAAGGAAAAAGGAAGAAGGAAGAAAGAATTGTTTGTTTGAACCAACAAACAATTAAAACTCTAGAATTACAAAGTTTGCTTAAACTCTGAATCTTCCTTCTTCCTTCTTCCTTTGGATGTCCCGATTACACAAGGCGATGAGTTCGGACTGTTAATTAGTGAGGAAAAATTTGAGATTTTTCAACTCATGAAATCGAAGTGTGCGTTGCGGCGAGGAACCAAATTATCGTCAGCGAGCGCAACGCTGTTCACTCATTCATGCAATCTCAAAACTATGATTAATCTTCGTCCTCATCGAAGTCAAAACCGATATCATCCTCATCGTCAACATCGGGTCCCAAGGCATCATCCTCAGTCTCAGCGACAAAATCGTCCTCATCAACCTCAACTTCCTCAAAATCCTCATCAGCCTCAAGCTCTGACCCGCGCCCGATCTCAAAACCGCTCTCGATCGTATAGGCGCGGCGCGCAGTACGGTCATCAAGTACCACATCCTCCTGTAAATCGTGGATGTCGTCATCAAACACAGCACCATCAAAACCCGCATCCTGAACCCCAGCATCTTCGTAGGCATTGAACCCAGTACCCGCAGGAATCAGGCGGCCGATAATCACATTTTCCTTGAGTCCGCGCAGCCAGTCAGACTTACCTTCGATCGCAGCCTCAGTCAACACCCGCGTAGTCTCCTGGAACGAAGCAGCGGAAATAAAGCTATCAGTATTCAGCGAAGCCTTAGTAATCCCCAGCAACACCGGAGTATAATCCGCCGGCGCTCCACCAGTAATTGACATCGCCTCATTCACCTGCTCAACCTGCCGCAATTCTACCAACTCGCCGGGGAGCATAGTAGTATCGCCGCCATCTTCCATCCTGACTTTGTTGGTCATCTGGCGGACAATCACCTCGATGTGCTTGTCGGAAATATCTACGCCTTGAGACTGATAAACCGACTGCACCTCATTCACCAAAAACGTCTGTACCTGTTGGAAACTCTCCAAGGCAGCCTCAAAAGTAGACTGCCGCTCCTTGAGCACGTGGAAGAACACCTCCAGAATTTCGTGAGGGTTAGCAGGCCCGTCGGTCAAAGCTTCGGCGACGCCTACGCGCTGTCCGTCGGAAACGATCGGGTTTTGACCAGGCAACAAAGGATACTCCTCAATCCGGCCATCATCCTCAATCACCGCAAGTTCCACAACATCGTCATCCGTAACCACGCGAGCCGTCCCCGGCCGCTTGGCTAAAATACAGGCTTCCTTCGGCTTCCGCCCTTCGAGAAGTTCCTCAATCCGTGGCAAACCCTGAATGATATCCCCAGTCTTTGCCCGCTCAAACACCAGAATCACCAAATTGTCACCCCGCTGCACCAAGTCGCCGTCGTCTACGTGCAGCACCGCACCGGCCGAAACCCGGTAAGGACGAGCCACCCGGAGCAAGAGTTTCGCCGATTCTGTCTCCGACGCAGGTACAACCTTCACAACTTGGCCGGACTCTTCTAGAACAACCCCCGGAGCTATTTCGGTACCAGCCACCAGCAGTTGACCCGGACTCACATCCGGCGTACCCGCCACAGAGATCGAAATAGAATCCGCATCTCGCATCACCAACAGTCGGCGCACTGGTTCGCCGTGTCCCTCACGGATGCCGCGAACGATACCCGCTTCTTTGCAGAGAATCTCTGTGCGGGCGACTACTGCCCCAGGCGCGATCGACTGCCCGTCTTCGACCAACAGTCGCGTGTGAGTGCTTCCCTGAGTCGGATCGGCAGACACATCCCGCCGAATCACCAGCGATTCCAAAATCACCAACTGCAGGCGGAAAGTCCTTGAAGTTCGATCGCCCCCATCAGCCACAGCCATCGCCAACTCTTGCGACGCACTAACGTCTTCAGGCGAGCCCCAAGCAGGGCCCGAACCGTCCGCCCCAAAAGCCGTAGCATCCTCCTCATCCGGCAGCAGCTCGATATCCGCCGCCAGTTGCGGAGCTCCCGAACCAATTTCCAAAATGAGCTGAGTCCGCAGCAGTTCCAATCCCTCGACAGATTTGACACGCTCCCCATCCTTATAAGGGAGTCGCTGCACCGCTTTCAAAGAGATCGACTCATTCAGCGCCGTCTGAGAAGGCACTGGTGGCTTATCCGGCACCGGAAACTCCACCACAGGCCGCAGCAGCAAAGCCGGGCCCTCGGGAGTTTCGATATACTCCGCATAGCCCAACTCTTCGGCAACTAAGCCTGGGAAAATTTCTTGACCGGCGTTGACGATTTGACCTTCCCCGAATGTTAGCGGCGGGCGGTCAACTACATGGAGTGTGCCCGGCTTAATCACAATTTCCCGGAGAATGTCATTTTTCTGAGTGATTTCCACTGCCCCGCTGGTTTGGCAGAAAATATCCTTAACGACTTCTGTACCGGCTTCTACGTACTGACCATCTTCGACCAGCAGCAGAGAAATATCCTTATTGACTTCGTGGCACTCTTCCGGTATCCAGAGCAGAGTCCCCCCCTTCACGACTTCGTAGCCAAGTTTAGCTTTGCCGCGCTTGTGGACTTCCACCCCGCCGTACTTGACAATGCCCCCTGTAGCTGTGCGGTAGCTGTCGTCGAGCAGTTCGGCTACGACTTCCCCGTTAATGACTTTGCTCCCGGGAGCGGTTTTGAGGGAAAACCGCTGCTTAGAAGCTGTTTCGATCGTGTAGTGGTCGCGGCCGCCTGCACTTTCCGCCCGCACGACTGCTTGGTCGAGCAGGACTTGGGCGGTGATAATTTCAATTTCTCTGGGGTCAGCGATGCGGACTACGCCACCATGTTCGGAGACGAGTTTAGTTTCGGCAATCACGCTTTCGGCCGGAATGCGATCGCCATTTTTCACCGCTGGTTCGGCGCCAGGGGGCAAGTTGTAGACTTCTCCTGAGAGAATCCAAATCAGCCCGCCTTTGCTGGCTGTGCGGGTTGTGTTCCCTTGGCGGTCTGTTTTTTCTTCAGGCACCAAATCAGCAAATTTTGCTTCTCCCGCTAAGTCGGAAGCCACGTCTGTAGTCACTTTTTCAGTGGTTTTGCGGGCGGCGCGACCGATGATCGGCACTTCTGCCAAAACTTGACCGGGAATGGCGCGCTGTCCGTCTTTGACCATCAGAGTAGAACCCTGGACGATCGCCAATTCGATTTTCAGTTTTTGATTTTTGGCGCCGGATTTCCCTTCTTCAAATCCGTCGCCTTCAAATACAAGTTTGCCGTTGTTTTCTGCCACCAGTGCTTCTTCGCCGTGTCTGGTGCGGAAGGAGCGAGTACGCAAGTTCTTGAATTTCACTACCCCGGGGAAGGGGGCGCGTTCTTGTTTCGCGACTTCTCCGGTGAATACGCCGCCGGTGTGGAAGGTACGCATGGTGAGCTGGGTTCCCGGTTCCCCGATCGACTGAGCTGCAATAATCCCGATCGCTTCTCCCATGTCCACCATTTTCAAGTGGGCGAGACTCCAGCCATAGCAGTGCTGACAAACCGATCGGGTTGATTCACAAGTCAGGGGCGATCGTAAATACACCTCTCCCACCCCAGAATTACCAATTTCCCCCGCCAACTCCTCGGTAATTGGCTGATTTCGGACGGCTTTTTCACTGCCGTAAGCCACAATTTCCCCGGTTTTGGGGTGAACCACATCTTTGGCGAACACCCGCCCCAACAGCCTATCCTTCAGGGGAATCAGCACTGTTGCTCCGTCCGTCATCGGCCGCACTCGAATTCCCCGCTGGGTGCCGCAGTCCACTTCCCGCACAATTACGTCTTGGGACACATCCACTAAGCGACGTGTAAGATAGCCAGAGTCTGCCGTCCGCAACGCTGTATCTACCAAGCCTTTGCGCGCGCCGTAGGAAGAGATGATGTATTCGGTGACGGTGAGTCCTTCGCGGAAGTTGGTTTTAATTGGCAAGTCGATGATTTCTCCTTGGGGGTCAGCCATCAATCCGCGCATTCCGACTAGCTGCCGCACTTGAGAAATGTTTCCGCGCGCCCCGGAGAAGGCCATCATGTAGACCGAGTTTAGGGGGTCTGTGGCTCGGAAGTTTTTGACTACTTCGTCTTTGAGGTCTTCTGATGTGCTGTTCCAGGTATCGATTACTTTTTGGAACCGTTCGACTTCGGTGATTTCACCTCTGGTATATTTTTGTTCGGTGATGCGGATTTCTTCTTCGGCTGCATCTAGGAGCGATCGTTTTGACGGGGGAACCTGCAAATCGTCTACGCTAATCGAAACTCCCGCTCGTGTCGCAAAGCGGAAACCCAAGTCTTTGAGTTTATCGGCCATTTGCGCTGTACGGGCCGTTCCGTAGTGCATGAAGGACCAAGAAATTAATTTTTTGAGCTGACCTTTGTCAACAACTCGATTGCGAAAAACAATTTCCTTATTTTCTGTCATTTTTCTGAGTAGTGGTAATTGGTAATTGGTAACTTTTACTGCCGTTCGACTTCGGCTCCACTGAGCGAAGCCGAAGGATTGAGGAACCGCGTAGCCGAAGTATTGGTAATTGGTAATTGGTAATTGGTAATTGATAAGTAGAGCGACTGGAAAAAACAACTAGCCTTTTGTAGGGGCTGGTTTAGCCTATAAGGAATAGAGCTAAGCTAGGAGATGAAAGGGTTCACCTGCCCTTCCTATAATAAAGTTTATTTGCACCTACCTACTTGGTAATGGGTAACTTTTACTGCCCTTAGACTTCGCTCATTAACCACGTCGCTGAAGTATTTGTAAGTAGTAATGGGTGAATTTTCCGGTTTCAATCACTATTATGTGTTAGTGATTATTTGTCAGTTATTACCCATTACCTCTTACCCGTTACCTCTTATCCCTTACCTCTTACCCTTACCCCTTTCTAATTGTTAATTACCGATTCGATGGTTTGGTGATAGATAATCCTGCCCGGAGTAGTGCGAATGAATTGATTGAGTACCTTGCCGTCTCCGTCTTCCCGAACCCGGCGGAACTTGTATTCTTTCGTCACGATACCGTCGGTAGAGCGTTCCACCTTCAGCGGTTCTCCTTCGGGTTCTGTGTTTTCTATGGCGCCTTGAAACCTCACCCACACGTATGAGTGCAAGTCAACAACTCCTTGTTCGTAAGCTACAACCGCGTCGGTAAGGTTGGAGAAATAGTGACCGGCGCCTTTTTGAGCGTCAGGATTTTCGGCTGTCAAGTAATAGCAACCGAGCACCATATCTTGAGAAGGAGTAACGATCGGTCTTCCGGTTGCCGGCGACATAATGTTGTTAGAAGCCAGCATCAGCAAGCGCGCTTCCGCCTGAGATTCCAGAGACAAAGGCACGTGCACGGCCATTTGGTCGCCGTCAAAGTCAGCGTTAAAAGCCGGACAGACTAGCGGGTGAAGCTGAATTGCCCTTCCGTCTACCAAAATCGGCTCAAAGGCTTGAATCCCCAAACGGTGGAGGGTAGGCGCCCGGTTTAGCATTACCGGGTGTCCTTCAATCACCTCCTGAAGCACGTCCCAAACGCTGGGATCGTTGCGCTGGATCAGTTTTTTGGCAGCTTTGATGTTGTTGACCAATCCTTGACGGATCAAGCGGTGGATAACGAAAGGCTGGAAAAGTTCGATCGCCATTTCCCTCGGCAAACCGCACTGATGAATTTTCAGTTTCGGCCCCACCACAATCACCGAACGCCCGGAGTAATCAACCCGTTTCCCCAGCAAGTTTTGCCGGAAGCGGCCTTGTTTCCCTTCAATGATGTCCGACAGCGACTTCAGCGGGCGGTTGTTTGCCCCCACCACTGTCCGGCCCCGGCGACCGTTGTCAATCAGCGCATCCACAGCTTCTTGAAGCATCCGCTTTTCGTTGCGGATGATAATCTCCGGCGCCAGAATTTCTTGCAGTCTCGCCAAGCGGTTATTGCGGTTGATGACTCTCCGATAGAGGTCGTTGAGGTCACTCGTTGCAAAACGCCCGCCGTCTAACTGCACCATCGGCCGCAAGTCGGGGGGAATCACCGGAATCACATTGAGCACCATCCAATCGGGTTGAGATCCCGTAGCGATGAAGTTGTCAATTACCCGCAAACGTTTAATTAACTTTGCCCGTTTTTGACCTTTAGCATTAGCAATATCTTCCCGCAACTTTTCCGCTTCACTTTCTAGCGGAATATTTTGCAGCAAAACTTGCAAAGCTTCAGCACCTATGCCTACTTCTACACCTGTGAGTGTGGAATCTTCGCTGTAAAGTTCGTCTTCTATTTCCAGCCAAGCATCTTCCGTGAGCAATTGCTTGTATTGCAGCTTTTCTGCATTACCTGCATTGAGGACAACGTAGGCATTGAAATACACGATTTGTTCTACATCTCGCAGCGGCATATCTAACAGAATTGCCATGTAACTGGGGATGCCTTTGAGATACCAAACGTGAGCTACTGGAGCTGCTAATTTGATAAAGCCCATGCGATGGCGGCGGACGCGAGATTCAGTTACTTCAACGCCGCATCTTTCGCAAACAATGCCTCTATGGCGAACTCGTTTGTACTTCCCACAATGACATTCCCAATCTTTTGCAGGCCCAAAAATGCGCTCGCAAAACAAGCCATCCATTTCAGGTTTTAACGTGCGATAATTTATGGTTTCCGGTTTTGTCACCTCTCCAGTAATCTGACCGTTGGGTAAAGTTCTCTCTCCCCACTGTCGAATTCTTTCTGGTGAAGCTAACCCAATCTTGACGTAATCAAAGCGTTGTTCTATTTTAGCCATTCTTGACTCCAATTAATAATTTACAGTCGATTATTTGTGGTTGTTTATCTTTTTTGGTTGCTTGTTTCACGGCTTAAATCAATGTTATACTCCTCTATATGTGACGTGATTTTTAATATCAGAGATGACACTTGACGATACTCCAAAGTCATCAGCGATTTTAGAGATTGATTCTCTACCTCTAATTCTTTTTCGTACCTCAAGAGCTTGCTCGAAAGTCAATTTGCGATCGAGATATCCGCCCCTGCGAGGAACTGGAACCTCTTCGCCTGCTTCCTTCCAAGTGACGTGATACTTAATATCGTGTATGGTTTTGCGACCAACACTGTATTCTTGAGCTATATCCTTCACTCTCTCTCCTGCGGCTAGTTTTTGTCGAATTTCTTGCACCTTTTTCCAATTTAATTTGGCATTGGAAAGGGGATGACTTTTGCCTTGAGTGCGTCCTTTCTTAGAAGCATCTAATAAATTTTGAGTGCGCGTTCCACCCCAAAGGTGTTCTGGATTAATACAACTAGGATTATCGCAGGTATGACAAGCATCTATCGAAGTCGGCACTTCACATCCTAATTTCTCTGCTAAAACAGCACGAGTAACTGATTGGGACTTCCCATTTTTAAAGTACCTGCCATAACCACCTTGACCATCCTTTGCACCTTGAAAAATTATGCAGCCACTGTCTTGAATTTCTCCTACAAAACCGGGGGGAACTGTAGTGAAGTTATCGGGAATATTTGCCTGAAGTATCTTAGTAATAGTTTCATAGTGTACGCCATACTCTTTTATTAGGTGGCTTTTCATGGTTCCAGCTAAATATTGACGCTGAATTTCCCGCAGTTGTTGGATCGATAGTTTACCAATACCGGGAATACTTTTGCGTCGGGGAGTTTTGCGAACGCGCCCCATCATTTGCGCTGTATTCTCAGCCGCAGTTCCAGGTACGAGATGTGCTGGGTTAATGCAGCTTGGATTGTCGCAGGTGTGGCAAGCAAAATAACCGGAACCGAGGAATCCTGCTATTTTTGATTCGAGGACTAATCGGTGGACTAATACCGTTTTACCATCGAGCCACTTGCGCCCGTAACCATTTTTGAGCTTACTCCCTTGCCAATTAATACAGCCAGTCTTCAGGTCAAATTCTCCTTCTATTCCTGGGACAACTGTTACAATAGTCATGTCAGCGTCTCTCCTCTTAAGAGCGTTGATTCGCCTCACCAGTGTTCGTACCACTGCTGAGGCATTTTTATTTGAGATTGCCGATTAAAGATTAAAGAATTGAATCCGGTCAAAAAATCTTTAATCTTTAATCTTTAATCTTTAATGCCTAATCCTCGTCAAGTTCGTCACGAGAAAGGGATTCGTAAGTAGGCCGAGAGGGCGATCGCTTGCCCCCAGCATCTGCCATCAAATCCACCTCAACGTGCTCGCTGCCCTCGTCGGACGTATTCACCTTGTGCACAGCAATATCCAAGCACAAAGATTGCAACTCCCGCATCAGCACCTTGAAAGATTCCGGCGTACCTGGGCGCGGAATAGCTTTGCCTTTGACGATCGCATTCAGCGCTTCATTCCGCCCCTGCATATCGTCCGACTTCACAGTCAGCAACTCTTGCAAAGTATAAGCTGCGCCGAACGCTTCCAGAGCCCAGACTTCCATTTCTCCGAACCGCTGACCCCCCTGCTGCGCTTTGCCACCCAAAGGCTGCTGCGTTACCAGCGAGTAAGGGCCTGTGCTGCGGGCGTGGATCTTATCGTCTACCAAGTGAACCAGCTTCAGCATATAGGCGATGCCGACTGTGATCGGGCGATCGAACGGTTCCCCAGTTCTGCCATCGTAGACAATTGTCTTGCCGGGGTGCTTTTCGTTAAACACCCAAGGCTTGCCGGTCTTTTCGCGTGCCTCCTGTAGCTTGCCGTGTACGGTTTCGCGCGACTTTTCAGCGCCGTGCATTTCATCAAAAGGCACCATCTTGAACCGCATCGACAGATTTTCGCCCGCCCATCCCAGCAAGCACTCAAAAATCTGACCCACGTTCATCCGCGACGGCACGCCCAATGGGTTGAGCACTATGTCAACCGGAGTCCCGTCGGGCAAATAAGGCATATCCTCCATCGGCAGAATCCGGGACACAATACCCTTATTTCCGTGGCGGCCGGCCATTTTGTCGCCGACTTGAATTTTGCGCTTTTGAGCCACGTAGACGCGGACGACCATGTTTGCGCCGGGGGGGAGTTCGTCGCCCTGTTCCCGAGTAAACACCCGCACGTCCACCACGCGGCCTTTTTCGCCGTTAGGGACGCGGAGGGAATTGTCGCGCACGTCGCGGGCTTTTTCGCCGAAGATTGCTCTGAGCAGTTTTTCTTCCGGCGGTTGGTCGGATTCGCCTTTGGGGGTTACTTTGCCGACTAGGATGTCGCTGGCTTCTACCCAGGCTCCTTTGCGGATAATCCCCTGTTCGTCTAGCTGGCGCAGCGCGTCTTCGCCGACGTTAGGAATTTCGCGAGTGATTTCTTCGGGGCCGAGTTTGGTTTGGCGGGCTTCGATTTCGTATTTTTCAATGTGGATCGATGTGTAGACATCTTCGTACACCAAACGCTCGCTAATTAGCATCGCGTCTTCGTAGTTGTATCCTTCCCAAGGCATATAAGCTACGAGGATGTTGTGACCCAGAGCGAGTTCTGCCCCTTCGGTGGAGGAACCATCAGCGAGCACTTGACCTGCTACGACGCGATCGCCCTCATAAATCAGCGGACGCTGGTTTAAACAAGTATCTTGGTTAGAGCGCTGATATTTTTGCAGTTCGTGTTCGATGCAACCCGCATATTTTTGCTTCCAAACCGAGGGCTGTTTGACTTTTAGCTCGTCGTATTCCCGAATCAGGAAATGTTCTTCGCTGGAATTAGATTCGGCATCCTCCGCCAGGGGTTTGACAATAATCCGGGTAGCGTCGATGTAAATCACCTCGCCGTTAATTCGGGAAACCACAACCATCCCCGAATCTCGTGCCGCCTGAGCTTCTAAGCCCGTACCGACTAGGGGCCGTTCTGGTTTCAGTAGCGGCACAGCTTGCCGCTGCATATTCGATCCCATGAGAGCTCGGTTGGCGTCGTCGTGTTCCAGGAACGGAATCAGCGATGTCGCGACGGAGACGATTTGCACGGGCGAAATCGCCATGTAGTCCACCTGCATGGGTGTGGTGGTAGTAAACTCTTGGCGGTAGCGGACGGCTACGGTTTCGCCCAAGAGGTTGTTGTTTTCGTCGAGGCTGATGTCTCCGGGGGCGACGCGCAAATCGTCTTCTTCATCGGCTGTCATGTAGACGGGGGCTTTGTCGCGCAGCACTTGTCCTTTTTCTACTGGATAAAAAGGAGTTTCGATGAAGCCGTAGGGGTTGACGCGGGCGTGGGTTGCTAAGGAACCGATCAGACCGGCGTTGGGGCCTTCTGGTGTTTCGATCGGGCAAATCCGGCCGTAGTGGGAGGGGTGAATGTCCCGTACTGCAAACCCGGCGCGTTCGCGAGTCAGACCTCCAGGGCCCAAGGCTGAAAGCCGACGTTTGTGCGTCAGTTCTGCCAGAGGGTTGGTTTGATCCATGAACTGCGATAGCTGGGAGGAACCGAAGAATTCCTTGATTGCTGCTACCAGCGGTTTGGGGTTGACCAGAGAAGCGGGGCTGAGGGAGTCGGCATCGGAGACGGTCATTCTTTCGCGGATGATCCGTTCTAAGCGGTTGAGGCCGACGCGCACTTGGTTTTGCAGCAGTTCTCCGACACTGCGGACGCGACGGTTGCCTAAGTGGTCGATGTCGTCGGTGGAGCCGATGTCAAATTCGAGGTTAATTAAGTAGTCGATCGCTGTCAAGATATCTTGCGATGTCAGCACCCGCATCGTATCGGGGACTGTCAAGCGCAATTTTTTGTTGAGTTTGTAACGGCCGACTCGGCCCAAATCGTAGCGTTTGGGGTCGAAAAAGCGCGAGTTGAGGAGCTGTTCGCCGCCCGCCACCGTGGGGGGTTCCCCTGGACGGAGTTTGCGGTAGAGCTCCATCAAAGCTTCTTCTTCGCCGAATTGTCCTTCTTTCTCGATCGTCTTTTGGAAGTATTCCGGGTGCCGCAGGGAGTCGTAGATTTCACCGTCTGTGAGTCCCAAAGCTTTGAGCAGCACCTGGGCTGAGAGTTTGCGGGTTTTGTCGATTCTGACCCAGACTAAATCGTTTTTGTCTGTTTCAAATTTCAGCCAAGCGCCGCGGTTGGGGATGAGCGAGGCGTTATAGGAACGGCGACCGTTTTTGTCGGTTTCCGATTTGTAGTAGACGCCTGGCGATCGCACGATTTGGTTGACAATCACCCGTTCGGCGCCGTTGATAATAAAAGTGCCGCGCTCGGTCATCAAGGGCAAATCGCCGATGAAGACTTCTTGTTCTTTGATTTCCCCTGTTTCTTTGTTAATCAGGCGGGTGGGTACGTACATCTGCACCGAGTAGGTGCTGTCCCTGCGCTTGGCTTCGTCCACGTCGTATTTCGGGCGCTTGAGTTTGAAGTCTTTGCCCATGAAGTGGAGTTCCAGCTTGCCCGTGTAGTCTGTAATCGGGGAGAAACTGTCGAGTTCTTCGATCAGCCCGGCTTCTAGGAACCAGCGGAAACTTGCCCGCTGGATTTCGATCAGGTCAGGCAAGGTGAAGGCGAATTCTGTGTAATCTTTAGTGGTCATGGGTATCCTTTTTCCGCAGTGGCTCTAGCTTTTTACATGGCGCCAAGGCTGGGCTTTTTTACCTTGTTGCGTTTTTTTGATGGATTGTGTGAGAGAATTTATATGATGTTTTCGATCGCCTTCCAACTGCTGCAACGGTTATTATTGCGGGTGGCTCGCAGTATTTTTGTGCTGATTTTAGTTTCGATCGAGATGCTTTTAGATCTGATCTCGTGGTATCTCGGGGTGAATTCCCTACACTTTTGACTCCTAAAATTGACTTGACAGCTATTGCCAAATGGCTGAGGTTCCAAGTTTTTTCTGATGTGTAAGTTTGAGGTATTGCGTGAAGTTTTGACCGATCCCGTAGTTTAGCGTACTCGCGTTATGTTGGTAGTTCCGGGGCGACATCGCAGTCGCGGATACTAAGCCAACGCCGGCTCGGTCGGTTCTTTTTATTATAGGACGCAAATCCGATCGCAACAGGCAACGCCAAAAGAATCTCCCATAAAGGATGAATCCGGTTTTTCTGGCAGGATAGAAATGGGATTGTCCTGATCGCTGGCTCCTAAATCGACCTGTTTTCCTCGTTTCTCTGTTCTGCTATAACTAAACTGAAAAGCCGAATAGCTGACAGGCATTTTGGGTTGTTTGCTGGGACAAAGTTAAGAGAGAAACTCCTCTCAATTTAGCAACTTGCTCGGCTACGTAGTAGACATAGGCTGGTTCGTTGCGTTTTCCCCGCTGGGGTACGGGGGCGAGAAAAGGGCAATCAGTCTCTACTAGGATGCGATCGCTATTTACCATACAAGCTGATTCTTGTATTTGCAAGGCTTTTTTAAAGGTGACTGTTCCGCTAAAACTGATGTAGAAACCTAGGTCTAAAAACCACTGGGTTTCTTCGGGTGTGCCTCCCCAGCAGTGCATGACCCCGCGCACTGGCCCGCGTGTTTGCCAAAAGTTCCTCAGCATTTCGGCCATTGGAGCGGCGGCGTCGCGACAGTGGATAATGACTGGTTTGTCAAGTTCCTGGGCGATTTCAAGCTGTGCCTCAAACACTTTAAACTGGTGTTCTCGATCGTCAGCTTTATAAAAGTCCAGTCCGGTTTCGCCGATCGCCACTACCCTAGAGTCCGAACTTGCTAATTCCCTAATCTGGCTCGCAGTCTCGTCTTTCCACTTGTCCGCATCTAGGGGGTGGAGTCCAACCGCAAACGAGACTTCTGCAAACTGATTGGCGATTGCTTGAATGCCGGCAAACTCTTCTGGCTCTACACAAGAATGAACCAGCCGAACTACACCAGCTTCGCGCCAGCGTTCTCGAATGGCTTCTAACTCAGATTTGTAGGTCTCAAAGTTGATATGAACGTGAGTGTCGATGAGCTGCATGGGGGAAGCAGATTAGAGGTGATACGGGAGAGTCCTGGTGGGATAGGGCGAGGGGGAGTGAGAGAGTCTGGGAGTGGGAGTGGCAGAGAGAGAGTGTGTGGGAAAAATCTTCCGTCTTCTTTCTTCCTTCTTCCTTCTTCACGCTTGACTTCTTCCCTCAACATCCATCCCTTCAATCTTGTACACTGCTTCGTTGCCGAACTTTCTGCTTCCTTAAGATGCTACCGATACTTCATGCGGTTTGAGGGTTCTTGCCAAGCGGGACTTTTTGCGAGCGCCGTTGTTGCGGTGGAGTACACCTTTTTTGACAGCTTTGTCAATTTTGCTGTAGGCCTCAGACATTCGTTGCTGGACTTCTTGCATTAATTCCGGGCTCGGAGCTGCGGCGTACTTGTCTACAGCAGCGAAATACTTCTTCATCAAAGTTTTGACCGCTGACTTGTAAGATTTGTTGTACAAGCGGTTACGTTCGGCGATTTTGACTCGTTTGACGGCGGACTTAATATTTGCCATAGTTCAGTTGCTGGAAGTAGGTATTCATTGATACACCCTAGTCTCAAGACAATCTCAAGACACGGGGATTTTGAAGGACAACCTTTTCGGGATCGATCCGCAAAAAGCTTGATTTTTAAGGGCGGAGTGAGACAGCCACTCTCGATTCGCTCAGATTGAGCTGAGTCTGTGGCTACTTTTTGGCGACGCCCGCGCAATAATTTTTTATTGACTCATTTAACTGCCTGTTTTTTACCCCTGACAATACCCACAGGTATGACACGGGTTTTACGGAGGCGTTTTGCGGTGTTTCCACCGTCACGAGTTAAAGTCACGGTTTCTTGCGCGCAATTTTCAAGTATACAATAATTTGGCGTTTTTTTATAAAAAAATTATCAGGTGTTGGAAAAACTAATATAGCACCTATTTTGCTTAAAATCCAATTCTCTGAAAAATCCAAGTTAAGCTATAACAAAGAATACGGGTTATTTGGGCTTCGCCAAGAAGCACTTACCGAAGGTAGAAGGTAAAAAGCTGAAGGTAGAAGGTAGAAGGTAGAAGACAGCCGGATCTGAAGGTAGAAGGTAGAAGGCAGAATCAAAATTCTCCCGCTCGAACACTCTCCCTCTCGGATCATATCGGGGTCGGACACACTCCCCCTCTGCGTTCCAACCCTCTCCCTCCGCAATCGGTTCTCTGGCGGGCAATTCAAGAGAGAAGGTTGTGACTTGTCCTCAGTCTGGCAAAATCCTCGACAGAGATTTAAACGCTGCACTGAAGCCTTTGAAAATGCCGCGACTATCGCGGTTTAAGCTTGTGGACTGGTGGTGGCCTACTTCTTTAGGAGAACGCCACAAAAATCCCCAATTGTCAAGCAAATGTTAGTGAAGTTATAGACGGCATTCCTAATCTCCATGCTGCGAATCATTACTCAGTGGGTTGAGGCACAAGCTGAACTGCGACGGATCTGCGATCGCACCCATGACGAACTTGTTGTTCACAAAGAAGCCACCGTGCGGGAGGTGCTGCAAGCTGTAAGGCGCAGAGGCGATCAGGCTGTGCTGCACTACACTGCTGAATTTGACCGCATGACCCTAAATGTGGAAGATTTACGGGTGAGCGGCGCCGAATTGGATGCTGCTTACCAGCAGGTGTCAAAAGAATTATTAAATGCCATCCGGCTGGCTTGCAAACAGGTAGAGGCGTTTCACCGACAGCGCGTACCCAAGTCTTGGGTGCAGTTTGGCGATGACGAGATTGTTTTGGGCAAGCGCTACACGCCGGTCGATCGAGCGGGAATCTACATTCCTGGCGGTCAGGCGTCCTATCCAAGCTCGGTGATCATGAATGCGGTTCCTGCCAAGGTCGCCAAGGTGCCGAGACTGGTGATGTGTACTCCCCCCGGACAGGAGAAGAAAATGAATCCTGCGGTGCTGGTAGCGGCTCAGGAAGCGGGAGTTGATGAGATTTATCGGGTAGGCGGGGCGCAGGCGATCGCGGCTTTAGCCTACGGTACGGAAACTATTCCGAAGGTGGATTTAATTACTGGCCCGGGGAATATTTACGTCACCCTGGCTAAAAAACTGGTTTACGGGACTGTGGGGATCGATTCTCTGGCTGGCCCGTCGGAAGTGCTGATTATTGCTGATGGTTCGGCGAATCCTGTGCACGTGGCTGCCGATATGTTGGCTCAAGCTGAGCACGATTCGATGGCGTCGGCAATTTTGCTGACGGCGGATTCGGTGCTGGCTAGGAAGGTGGTGGCTGAGGTAGACAGACAGTTGGCAAATCATCCGCGCCGAACTTTAACAGAAAAGGCGATCGCTAACTATGGTTTAGTCGTGGTAGTTGACTCGCTCAAAGCGGCCGCAGAACTCTCTAACGAGTTTGCGCCCGAACACTTGGAATTGCAAGTTGCAGATCCTTGGGCTTTGCTCGACCAAATTCGCCACGCTGGGGCGATTTTCTTGGGCTGCTCGACGCCGGAAGCTGTAGGTGATTATTTGGCTGGCCCGAATCACACTTTGCCGACTTCTGGGGCTCCGCGCTATGCGTCGCCGCTAGGTGTCGAGACTTTTATGAAGCATTCGAGTTTGATTCAATATTCGCCTGCTGCACTTAAGAAGGTGGGCAAAGCGATTAATGTTTTGGCGGAAGCAGAGGGGCTTCCTTCTCACGCTGATTCGGTGCGGCTGCGGACTGAAAAGGAGGGAGAGGGTGAGTTTTAGATGGTAGATAGGAGATTGGCGATCGAGATTTTAAGTAGATGATCGGCAAAATACATAGGTAGTCAAAAGTCAGTGAAATGCAGTGAAACGAAGCACTTCTCTTGCGATTATGGTAGCTTTACATTTTGTGACAAGCGACCGAGTTTATTTGCACCTACTTACTTACGCACTGCGGGCTTAAGAAACCCGGTTTCTTCAAGTATCTTGCTTAAATGACGCAATTATGTTAAGAAACCGGGTTTCTGGATAGGTAATAATGATGTTGGTGGGAAGCGCGAAATTGTCGAAAGTAGGCGACAATCATCGAAAAATTTAAAGTCTAAATATCGGAAATTTAAAGGTGCATGGTATTGAATACTGTTTTGGTAGCGATCGACAATTCAGAGTTAGCGACTCAGGTATTGCAAGTTGTAGGACAATTTCAGCTAGAACCGACGGCAAAGGTGATTCTAGTTCATGTTGTGAGTTCTGGTACATCGGATTTTGACGCGGTTGTCGATCGACCTCACCCTCAAGGAGATGAGATTGCTTACCGAGAGGTGGAAAAGTTACTGCAATCTTATCAGGAAAAGTTGCTTTGCCAGAGCGAATTGGAGATTGTTTCGGGACAACCTGCAGAAGAAATTGTCCGTTTGGCTCATATCTATAAAGCGGATTTAATTGCGATCGGCTGTCGGGGTTTGACTGGTTTAAAGCGGATTTTGGAGGGATCGGTGAGTGCGGAGGTTGTGGCTGAGGCTCCTTGTTCGGTGTTGGTGGTGCGGGCTAGGTAGGTAGGGGGAATTGAACCGCAGAGGTTGACAGTGCGATCGGCTGATTGATATTTTACTAAATTTATTTCTGGATCAAGCCTTCCATAGAATAATTATGAGCCTGACTCTCAACATCCCTACAATCAATGATGATGTGAAGGATTTTGACAAGCTGTTTCAACTTTGGGAGCAACTAAATGAGGATTGCTCAGAAGTAATTATTGACTTTTCTAAATGTTATTTTCTCAGACCAAATGCAGTAGCTTTTCTGGGAGGATTGATTCGTCTCATTCAATCCCGCTCGATAAAATTAATCATTAATAGGGATAGTATTCATAAGAACATAAAAATGAATCTTGAACAAAACGGATTCATGTATGCTTTTTGTGAGAATAAAGAATCTTGGCAGGGTAATTCTATCCCTTATCGAGAAGATAAAAAACAAGATAAAGATGGCTTGGTTGACTACCTAGCAGAAAAATGGCTAGGACGAGACTGGGTTGATATAAGTCAAAACTTGCGGAACCTCATCGTAGGAACCGTCTGGGAGATTTACGCCAACGCCTTTGAGCATGGGCAAACAGATATCGGAGTCTTTAGCTGTGGACAGCACTACCCCAAACTAAAGGAACTAAAACTGACTGTGGTTGACTTCGGTGTCGGGATTCCCAAAAATGTCCGCCTATTCCAAAATCTCCCTGATTTACCAGCAGACGAAGCCCTAAAATGGGCATTTGAAGCCGGAAATACCACCAGACGCGGTAATGTAACTGGGGGCGTTGGACTTGACTATCTGAAAAGATTTGTAAAGATGAATGGAGGAAAGTTGGAGTTTTTCAGTCACAATGGGTATGTCCTGATTAACAAAGATGAGGAAACTTACCAAAATCGCCCAACCTTTTTCGGAGGGACACTGGTTAACATTACTCTCCAATGTGATGAAGCCATTTATGTGCTGGCTTCTGACACCGACGGCGACGCCCCACTTTTCTGAGGGAACTTCTGAAATATGAAATCTTACAAGATTGGCACTTTGATTGGGAAAACTTGCATGACACCCGATGACGGTATGAAGGTTTATGAGTTGACATACCCCGAACTACGGGCAGAGCACGCTGTGGAACTTGACTTTGCTGGTGTAGAGATTTTTGCATCTCCCTTTTTCAATTTTGCCATTGGACAGCTACTTAGGGATATCTCCCCAGACACTTTAAACCGTCTGCTGACATTTTCTCATCTTAATAGTGTAGGCAATCAAATACTCAAACAGGTGATTAAGAACTCAAAACGCTACTACGCAGCAGATGATGCAACCCGCAATGCAATTAATGAAATTGTCAGCCAACAGGTGGGAAATGTATAATGGCAGTCCAATATGCAGTCAAGGCTGAGGTAGTTAATATCCAGTTTGACACACCTCAAAAAGATGACATTTTTCTGGTAGATACTAATGTATGGTACTGGCTGACTTACACTCAAGCCAGTACCTCTCCTCCTCCCTATCAAATAAATGATTATCCTGCTTATTTAACAAAAATTATTTCTGCTCAAGGATTGCTTTTATATTGTGGGCTTTCTTTGGCAGAGTTAGCACATATTATTGAAAAAGCGGAACGAGAAATTTTTTCGACTACATTAAAACCAAAAGAATATCGCCATAACAAGCCAACAGAGAGAGCTAACGTAGTAGCTGAAGTTATAGCCGCTTGGGGTCAGGTAACATCTATTGCTGTATCGACTGATATAACTATTGATGAAACTACGACTAACGCATCTTTAACTAGATTTCAAACTCAACTTTTAGATGGCTACGATCTGCTAATTCTCGAAGCAATGGATAAAGCAGGGGTAGTTCAAGTAATTACTGATGATGGTGATTATGTGACTGTTCCTGGTATCAAAGTTTTTACTGCTAACCGCAATGTAATTACGGCAGCAAGAAATCAAGGTAAGCTGATTACTAGATAAGAAATAAGACCAAATGCTTCATAAGTAATCAACACGCGATCGCAGCAGATATACTGTCTCTATTAAGCTTGCCAATTCGTCAGTGGCAATTAAGGCTACATTTTCGCCGTCAGAGCGGGTGATGATGGCATCGCGATCGCTTATGACTTGTTCGCACAGTTCATCGAGATTGGTCTGAGCTTCAGTATAAGTTACTTGGGTTTATGTGAGTGACATGGTTTTTGGCTTCCCAATACTTTGGACTTTCTTCGAATCGACAAGACTTAGCTTTTATAGTCACAATCATCTTTAAGAGGCACTATTATAGCTTTCCCATAGGAAAAAAATGACTGCACAACCATTATCCCTCCCCCAAGCAAACTTAAAAATGGCTCTCTGGGCTGAAAATGCTGTAAAAGGTTCGATCGCACATCAACGTCTATCTCTGTTCCAAAGCACTTAAAAATTTAATAAATTCGATCGCCACCACCACCCCAAACGCTGCAATCGGTAGAGTAAATATTAACCCTATTGCTGCAATCCCTTAGTGTGCAAATTCTGCTCGATGTGCTGCATATCCTTCATATCCTCACCCGCAACTATCCCGTAAATTTCCGTGTAGATTTTCCCGTATTTAACCTTCTCTAAAGCTGACAAGATTATCAAGTCCTTGCGATCGAGTTCTGGTTTCAGGGTGACAAGAATCGATTCCAAAGTCCCATCCATTCGCCAGTCACTCGAATATTTAGCCACCTCCTTTCCCAGCCCCAGTAAGGTATGGCGCTGCACACAAAGCGGAGTCGAGCCATTAACTCGGAAATTGGCATCGATCGCATACAACTGTCCCTCAGAGTCTTCCAGCACGTCGAAGCCAATAACGCCGAAATAACCCTGTTGATGAGCATATTTACCAATAGCGGCAATCATCTCAAAAAACCTACTCATGTCGGTTTCGCGGTAGTGAATCAGTCCCCCTAGATAGCTGCCCTCTGGAGTGACAAGTTGGCTGGTAGTGCCGATAAGCGTGATATTTCCCGTTTTGCTTACATAGAACTGCACACAATAGTTCTGCACTTCATTCTTGACGAATTCTGAGACTATAATCGTATCCACCAACTTAATATCGAGATATTTCCTCACTTCCTGCAAGCAGTAGTTCAGATCGCTGGCGCTTTTGATAATATAAGTCCCTTCTCCAGAAAGTCCGTGGGATGTTTTAATCAAGTAGGGGAATTGCTCTGGTAACTGAATGCTTTCGAGATTGACTTCGTGCAGATTGTAGCTTTCGTATTTCGGACATTGCACGCCTAATTCTGCTAGCGTTGGTTTGCTGAGCAAGTGGTAGTGGATGTCGGGATGGACGGCGTGTTTTTCAGGTTTGAGATTGTCGAAGGGAAATAGAGTCAGGAGTTTGTCAAAGCGATCGCTTACGCTGAGATCTTCGAGATAAGTTGAGCAGTCTATCATCTCCATACTGCTGTTGCTGAAGCCCAAATGCTCCCGCCAATAGTCAATCAGCGAGTTCGGCGGCTGATTAATCACAATTCCTGGGATGGCATCGCCTAACACTGCCAGATTTTTCCAAGGTTCCTTCTGGCCAATCTTGTCGAAAGAAGTTTTGGTGGCTTCACTGCTGCCGTCTTGAATAAAGTATTTTTCCCTGTTGGGGTAAGCAGCCCAACTGGCAGTTGCAGGGTAATTTAGGATGAACGCATAACGTGCATCTGTGATGTCTGGAGCAAACAAATGGGAAAGAGAATTACCCTGAAAGTAAGGAAAGTCGTAGGTTGAGTTCATAAGAAACCTTCAAGTCGAGTTTGAATTGAATTGTTTTCCCGGCAAGTAAGTAGCTCGACATAATTAAACGTAGGGTGGGCAATGCCCGCCCTACAAATTGAAAGACTGTTTATTGATGTCCAGCTACTTAATACCTAGGAAATAAGATATTAGTTGAGGAATTTTAACTCTCTCCAACTAGAGAGAATGCAGCCTCAATAATTTCAATGATGGACGAGTTGTTTTTTCTTAGTGAACACAGCCACCTTGTCCATTTCTGAGGTTCTATAAGCACAAGCCATGTCCGTTGAATTATGCGCCCAGCCAACCCGCCCTTGAGGGTCAATGAGGATGCACCCAGCTTCTCCTGCCACCTTAGATGCCAGAGTCTCAATTGCCATCTTCGCTGCTTCGTCTGGGTGCTTGCCGGACGCTAGAAAGTCGATCGCCGTCTTAGCTAGAACTACTGGCATAATGGACTCGCCATCACCTGTGGTCGAGCAAGCGCCCTGTTGATTCTCAGCAAACAAGCCTGAGCCGATAATGGCGCTGTCGCCGACGCGACCGGCGGGCTTATTCATAGTGCCGCCTGTTGAGGTACCGGCCACTAAGGTGCCACTACTATCCAAAGCTACACAACCAACGGTATTGGGGCGGTCAATAACTTCTTTTTCTTCCTCCCACTCTTCCTGTTGCTCATCTGCGATTAAGTCTTCTTTTGTACACATCTCGGCTCCACTTTCTGCAGCAAAATCTTCTGCGTGATCCGCTACTAAGAACATGGGTTTTTTATCCATAATCTTTCGCGCCACTGAGATGGGATGGCGCACGCCTTGAACATTTGCGAGGGCTCCCCACGCTAACGAACCGCCTTCGATGATTGCTGCGTCTAGCTCTACCTCTCCCTGGTTGTTGAGAACTGCTCCAAAGCCTGCGTTAAATGTCTGGTCAGTTTCCAGAACCCGGATAGCTGCCTCAACAGCTTCTGCTGCGGAACCCCCGCTTGCGAGCACTGCCCAACCAGCTTCTGCGGCTGCGGTACAGCCTGCATTGTTGGCTGCAACCTTCTCTTCTGTGATGGTTTTTGCTCCACCGTGAACAATAATGCTTAGTACCATAAATTTCCTTTTTTTAATCTTAATATCTACTTAAAAATTTATTAGATTAATCAATTTTTAAGTAGTTTTTTCTCCCTCATAGTTTTATAGATTAGCGGTGTTGAATTTGGGGTTCTTCTATCTTCAGAGATAATTATTTTTGTCGAGATTGGTGTTCCTTCAGACCTAGCTATTTACTAATTATTAATAGATCTCTGACCAAAGTTATGTCAATAGTGTGAGACAATTTGGCTTCGAGTTAGTTACGGAAATTGAAAGATTTAGGAAGTAAAGATGAGGTAAAACTTAAGGTAATGCACTACACCTTAACAGGCAAAATGGGTAAACCTGAAGAATGAGACTTTGAGAGAAAATAAGTGCGATCGCCCTTCACATCAGTCTGAGCCTTTATGCTTATCCGCCAAAAACTCCCGCAGCCGCCACAAACTAGCCGTTTGCCCCAAATTCAGTGGCAGCAGCCACACTCCCTCCAACCGAGACTGCACCCAACCGTCGCCCCAATACCACTGGTGACAAATGAAAATGATCTGCCCCTCAAAGAATGTAGCGATCGAGTTTGGGACTGTTCCAATTAATCTAAATTGTATGGCCTGTCTTTGATTTTCCTGCGATTTGTTAAAGTAGACTGACAGCGTTCCCAATAAATTTTAGAGACGCGATCGCCCTGATTGTGACGCCAACACTCGGAAAACAGCCGCCCCGCTTCAAATAACTTCGCTTCCGAGTAAATCGCCAAGGCTTCTCCAAACAATTGCAGCGTAGCTAACTTGCCCGCTTTGATTTCTGGTGGATCGGCATCAAACACCTCATCCAGGTCACATAGCTGCCATGCCATCAATCATAGCTGACTGAATAATTGTATAAGCCTCTACCCAAGCTTTTTCAGTTTTAGGTGTCCACTCTAAACCCATCTGCGCCTTCAGGGCTTGAATGAGTGCATTGGCCACAACAGGATAATGTTCTACTGAAACGCCATATTTGGCATGAGTTGCACCTAATCCTTTAGCAAAAACATTAATTAACTGAGGTTTCCGTAAATTTTCAATAATTATTTCTAAGCTTTGCCAAAGCTTTTCTTTTTGCTGGGCCATTTTTGTATTCATGAAAAGACTTTTAATCTGAGAAGAATCCTTAAAAAGGATTTCATAAAAATTACTGACAAATTCATCCGATTGAGGTTTAATTAAAGCTAAACTTCTTTCTAATAGATCGATGTTTAAAGTGAGAGTTTTTTGCTCACACCAGTCCAAATAAATTTGGGCAACTTGATCCGAAGGGCAGAAGCTTAAACATTGAACAAAAAATTCTGTAGCTTCGATAAATTTTTGTTGGCGGTATAAGCTCAAACCTCGATCGAATAAATTTTTTGTTGTTAATTTACCTCGCTTTGTTTCAGGAATATCTGCCTCAAAAACTTCATAAATTGTAGATAAGTTTACTTTTCCCTTAACACTAACTTGAGCAATCATCCGCATAGCATAGTTGCTAGGATTAGCTAATTTGTTAAAAGTCTGCTCTGTAATCAGTAAAGCAATACCATAAGTTTTTGTTAATCCTTCCACACGAGAAGCTAAATTCACCGCATCACTAATTACCGTCGTATCCATGCGATTTTGCCCACCCACTGTGCCTAACATTAAATTCCCAGTATTAATGCCAATGCCAATCTTAATCGGGGCATAACCAGAATTAACCCGCTCTTGATTGTATACTTGAAGTTGATGCAGCATGGCAATACTGGCGTTTATTGCATTATCAGCATTACCGCTAAATAGGGCCATAATCGCATCACCAATATATTTATCAATAAAGCCATGATTTTCAATAATCGCTGATTCCATCCGAGATAAATAAGCATTAATAAACTGAAAATTGTCCTCCGGCGTCATACTTTCCGAAAGCGTGGTGAAGTCGCGAATATCAGAAAATAGCACCGACATTTCTAACTGTACTTGGTCGCCCAATTCGACATCGACAATGCTTGGTTTCTCTAAAAAATGGAGGAACTGATTGGGGACGAAGCGCTCGTAAGCTTTGTTGAGTTGAAAGAGTTCGTTAGTAAATCTTTGGCGTTCTGCTTCCGCTTTTTTCCGTTCCGTAATATCTTGAAATGCAGCAATAGAATAAGCTATTTTTCGGGTGCGATCGTAGATGGGGCTTGCCCAAACTTCTATGGGTATAATTTTATCAGGCTGGTGAATTTCCAAATCGTAAACTGTTACACTTTCGCCATTTAAAGCACGCACTACAGGCATTCGATCGCTAGGATATTGTTGAGAAGTACCTGCAATATAGACTTGATACGTTTCTGCTAATTCCTCGATAGTAGCATCAGGTATGACTCCTTTGCCCAGTAACTGCTGTGCGATGCGATTGGTGTAGAAAGGTTTACCACTGCTATCGACTATGAATATAGCCACTGGCATTGCTTCTAAGAATTGAGTTAATCTGCTTTCATTGTCTTGCAATTCCTGAAAAAGTTCTCTTATTTCATGCAAAACTTGAGAAAGATCGGTCGTTCGTTCTTGCACCCGTTGTTCTAATTCTTTATTAAGCTCCTGCAACGCAGTTTGCGCCGCAATGCGATCGCTTATCTCCTGTTTAAGGAGCACATTTCGCTTTTCCAGTTCCTTAGTTAAAGAACGCAGCTTCAAATGCACGTTAACACGGGCTAAAACTTCTTCTTGCTGAAACGGTTTTGTGATATAATCAACTGCGCCTACATTAAAACCTTTTACGCGATCGGCAGTGTCGGAAAGGGAGGTCATAAAAATTACGGGGATGTCGTTGGTTAATGGATTTTCTTTCAGACGCTTGCAGGTTTCAAATCCATCAATTCCAGGCATCACCACGTCTAACAAAATCAAATCGGGCGGGTAATATTCACTCTGTTTAATAGCTTTTTCACCGTCAATAGCCACAGCCACTTCAAAACCTCCATTACTCAAAGTATCGAATAGCACTTCCAAGTTAGTGGGGTTATCATCTACAATTAAAATAATGTCAGGATTTTTGCTGTCTGTCATTCTTATTTTATCCTTATCCAAAAAATTGCCATTCCCCTTTTTCTGTAGGGTAGGAATTACTCACCCTACAATTAAATTGTCATCTAATCGCTATCCATATATTGTTCGAGTAACTGCTGTATTTTGGGAATCTGGAAAGCTTTGGCTAATTGACGAATTTCTTGTCCAAAAGAGAAAAACTTTTCATTCGATTCTTCTATACGAGCGACTTGTTCTAAAATAGCTTTAACACGACCCTTCTTAGCCAAATCCAGCAGTATAGCCAGTTCTTCTAGACAGGGAATCGCCATAGTAGAAGTTTCTGCCTCGTGTTGGTCTTGATGTTCTTTTTTCCCCCTGGGTACTTCTCTCTTTTCTTCATATATCCACTCTAATTTCAAATGATTTTGCAACTTTTGGAATAAGTCATCCGCTTGCACTGGTTTGGGGAGAAAATCGTCAGCACCAGCTACCATAGTATTATGGCGATCGCTCTCATAAACGCTAGCCGAAGAACCAATTATCACTACCTGTTTGAATTCTTCTGACTGTCTCAAACATCGCGTCATTTCAAATCCATCCATCACTGGCATTACTAAATCGAGTATAATCAAATCGGGTTGAAATTCTATCGCTTTAGCTAATCCTTCTTCGCCGTTAGAAGATTCGGCTATTTCAAAGCCAATAGGAGACAGCAAATTAATTAGAACCGAGCGATTTTCCCATCGATCGTCCACTACTAAAATTTTCCGTTTATCTCCTCTAAATCCAATTACTTGTTCGCCTGTATAAACAGTGAAATTTTGATTCCAGCCTAGCAATGAAGGGAGTTGCAAATCTATCAAAAAAATGCTGCCATGCGCTAATTCACTTTTTACTTCGATGGTACTATCCATCAATTCAACAATTTTCTGGCTAATTGCTAATCCCAATCCAGTTCCTTCTGTTTTCCGTTGATTTTCGCCGACTTGCTCGAACGGTAAAAATATTTTCTCCACTTGTTCGCGACTCATGCCAATGCCAGTATCTTCTACTTGGAAACGAATTTTGTCAGTTGGGAATGGGTCAGAGTTTATGCTATTTCTCAATACCTCAACTTTGAAAGTGACTCCCCCTCGATCGGTAAATTTGATAGCATTACCCAGCAAATTAATCAGCACTTGCCGCAATCGTTTCTCGTCAGCACGGATACCTGTTGGCAAATCTGAAGGAGGTTGGTAAATAAATGAGATGTCTTTTTGTTCGGCTTTGATGCGGCAGATTTCAGCAACTCCCCGTAAAAAGGAGGGAAAATGGAAATCTGTTGGGTACAGTTCCATTTTCCTCGCTTCAATTTTAGACAAATCTAAGATATCGTTAATAAGAGTTAGCAGGTGTTCGCCGCATTGTTGAATGATGTTGACGCCGTGAATTTCCTGTGAAGACATCGTTGGGGATCGCCGTAATATTTGTGCGTATCCTAAAATGCCATTTAGGGGTGTTCGCAATTCGTGACTCATATTAGATAAAAATTCACTTTTGGCATGGTTGGCAGCATCAGCAGTTTCTTTAGCTTCTTTTAGTTCCGCTGTGCGTTCTTCAACTTTTACTTCCAAGGTATGGGTATATTCTTCTAATTGGGTGTAAAGTTGAGCATTTTCTAGGGAGATAGCAGCTTGGGAAGAAAGGATATTTAAAAGTTCTATTCGCTGTGGAGTAAAAGCGCCTGTGGTGAGATTGTTTTCTAGGTAAAGAATCCCAACCAGTTTGCCTTGTCCCTGAATTGGCGCACATAAAACTGACTTTGGCTGATGAGTGACGATGTAGGGGTCGTTGGTAAATTGTCCCTCTCGGAGAGCATCATCCAATACCACGCTTTCTTGAGTGCGGACAACATAATTGACAATCGCGGAGGAAAGTTGTTGACAATTCTCCACTAAGATTGACTGCAACACGGTTACTTGTTCATCTATGGCCATTTCAGCTTGAATTAACAGCTTTCCCTGGCTTGACAAAATTAGATAGCCCTTTTGTGCCCCTGCATTTTCAATCAAATTTTTCATCAAGCTAGACAGTAGCTTATCCAGCAATATTTCGCCGAAAATAGCCTGAGAAGCTTTCATTACTGTGGTGATATCTAGATTACTACTCGAACCCGTTGTCGTCACTGTTGCGGTAGTTTTATTTTTTTTACTTCCCGTTTGAGTTACCGTCAATAACTGGGGATATCGGGTTTCTAAATCTGTTACCTTAGCAGTTGCTCCCCATTGAGCATAACAATAATATGCTTCAATCATGTAGGTTTGAGCAATTTTTTCTTTGCCCCATTCTAGATAAAATTTGGCTGCTAGTTCGTTGGCAAGGGATTCTTCGTTGAGGAATTGATTTTCTTTAGCGAGGAAGATTGCGCGATCGTACATTTCCATCGCCTCAACTTTATTACCGAAAACGCGATGTTTTTCGGCCTCAACCAAATACCATTTATGCAAATGATTCATCGGAGCATTTTGCGCCCACTGTTGTAGAGTCGTTTGATGGGCTTGGGCCTGAGTAATAATTTCAGCTTGCTCGGTTCCTGGCTGTGTGGGGAAGAGTGCCAAGTGCGTCAGAGCTGCATAAAAATGGAAAGCGGGAACAAAAACCAATCCCGATAATGCCATCAAATACGGCTTGACTTGGCAAATATGGTTTAAGGCAGCCGGATAATTGCCCCATGAATAGGCAAGCAGCAGTTTATAAATGTAGACAAGAGCGATGGCACTGAGTTGATTATCCTGATGGTGCTTAGGAAGCATCACTGTTTCATCGTAGGCAGTTCCGATTAAGCAATCCGGTTGACTAACGGCTTCAGTTAAGTTCTGCACCGTCTGCCGTGTCATATCCAAAGAATCCTGAGCAGAATATTGCTTCACCAGAGCCAAGGCAGTGCTGTAATCTGCTAGTTCGGGTTCCCAAGTCTCTAGTTCTACCCCAGCCAAAAAGTTGGCGTGAAAGTAATTGATTATGCTGTAGCCAGCGTTACCAAAATCGCCAATTTCCATCCCAACCGTATAGCCATCTTTCAGCGTTAATATCGCGGATCTCATAGCTTCCTGATGATGCTGTATCAAAGCCCCAAACATCATCAGAATGATGGAATTGAATTCCCGTGAAGTGAACTCCTCCAGCAAGCTTAGTGCCAATCGACCAAAGCCATAGCCTGTTTCTACCTCTCCCAAAAAACCACACAACGCCATACCGTGAATTGCATACCCCACACTTGATGCGGGTGCATTCCCAAAGGAGATCGATAAACTAACCATCGTGGAGCTAAGCAGGGGCAGCAAACCGGGCATTCCCATGAAAATCGGTGCCGGTAACATTCTTAACAGTTGCATGGCTGCTTGATTCTGGGGATTTGTCATCAAAGGCAGATTCGCCAGTTCATCAATCTCTTTCTCGTGGAGCTGGCTCTTCAGGGTTTGTAGCGCTTTGCCAATCAAGGCTCCGTCAGGTTCGGTGGGGAGATCGATTCCCAATAGTCCCAGGGCCTCTCTACCGACTGCGATCGCCTCCAACAGCTTGCCCTGAGCTGTCTGGGCGGCAATTTGAATTTCGTAAATTTTAACTTTGTCTAAAATCGTCTTAGCTTCTTGCAACACCTGTGCTGCCATCTGTTCCATGCCTTCAATGTCAGCATTTAAATAGGCGACTTCGGCAGCAGCAAGATAGAGATTCAGGGTCAACTCATACTGACTTTGCCAGCAGTTGGCCCTCAGTAGCTCAATCCCTGTTTGCAGATAGACCATTGCGGCTGCGTAGGCGGTAGAACTTCTTGCCTTTCCTCCCGCTTCTAAGTTTAGTTTGGCTAAGGCTTCTCGTTCGCTTAATTGATTGATTAACTCAATTCCTTGATTCAAATGCCCCACAATATCAAATAGTTTTTCCTCTCTTTCTAGGTCCGAGTATTTGTGTAGGAGTAACTGTCCAATTTTGAGATGAGTGGCTTGTTTTTGGTTTTCTGGTATTAGGGAATAAGCTGCTTCCTGGACGCGATCGTGCAGAAACTTATAAGTTGGATTAGCAACAGATCCAGGAGGGGATTGAGCATCTGCTTGAATGAAGTTATAGCCTTCTGCACTGACTAAAATGAGTCCTTCAAGCAAAGCTTTCCATAGCACTGATGCCGTTGGTTCGGGTACTTCTTCGCTGACTACTGCTAATGTATCTAAATCAAACTGCGCCCCAATGCAAGCTGCCAATTTTAGAACATCCTGAGTTTCTTTCGGCAACTTCTGCAATTGCGCCGCCATAAACTCCAGCACATCCGAGGCGTCGGCAAATGTAACTTGAGTAATATCGCACTGCCACCCCCCTTTACTTCCCCCCTTACTAAAGGGGGACACAGGGCGGTCAAAAATAATCAGCCCATCTTCATGCAACGCCTTGAGTAATTGAGTCGAGAAAAAGGGATTACCTTTAGTTTTTTCATAAACCAATTCTGTCAAGGGCCCGGCTAAAGATAAATCGCAAATCAACGTATCTGCTACCAACTGATTGAGTTCTGCTAAACTCAACGGTTGCAGCGTAATCGTATTCACCGCTGCCCCAGACTTCACAATCTCATCCACTGTTAACATAAACGGATGAGTAGGTGACACTTCATTATCCCGATAAGCACCCAACACCAATAGATTTCCTGTATTTTCCATCAATAGTTGTAACAATTTCAGCGATGCTGAATCAGCCCACTGTAAATCATCCAAAAATATCACTAAGGGATGTTCGACAGTAGTAAATACTTGCACAAATTTCTGCATCAGCAGATTAAAGCGATTTTGGGCGGCAGCCCCCGACAGTTCTAGTGCAGGAATTTGAGCGCCAATGATGTGTTCTAATTCAGGAATTACGTCAATCAAAACTTGCCCACTCTCGCCTACTGCGGTGAGAATCAGGGTTTTCCATCTGTGTAACTGAGCGTCACTTTCTGATAATAATTGTCCCATCAATTCCCGAAATGCTTGCACAAATGCACTGAAGGGAATATTTCGCTGAAATTGGTCGTATTTGCCTTTAATAAAATAGCCTCGTTGTCGGGCTATAGGCTTATGGACTTCGTTCACGACTGCGGTTTTACCAATTCCAGAAAAGCCAGCCACCAGCATCATTTCGGCGCTACCTGTACTGACTCGTTCAAAGGCTGCTAATAGATTAGAAACTTCAGTTTCTCTGCCATAGAGTTTTTCGGGAATCAGGAAACGGTCTGTAAGATCCCGCGTTCCCAAGACCAATTGCTCAATGTTACCCGTTGCTTGTAATTGAACCAGACAACTCTCTAAATCCTGCTTGACCCCGAATGCAGTTTGATAGCGGTTTTCCGCATTCTTCGCCATCATTTTACTGACAAGTTGAGACACAATTAGGGGAACTTCTGGCTCGATTTCGTGCGGAGGAACTGACTGGCGAGCAATATGGCAGTGAACCAACTCTAAAGCATCGTCTGTCTCAAAAGGCAGTTTCCCCGTCAGCAACTCGTAAAATGTAACGCCAAGCGAGTAAAAGTCAGTGCGGTAATCGAGAGTGCGATTCATCCTGCCAGTTTGTTCCGGCGAGATGTAAGCGAGGGTGCCTTCAATAACGTTGGGGTTTTTCAGTATCGGTGTTTCTCTGGTTAGCTGAGTGGAAATGCCAAAGTCAATAATTTTTAATTGTTTTGTTTCGGGGTTGTAAACAATATTCGAGGGGTTAATATCTTTGTGGATGATGTTGGCGCGGTGAATTTGTCCTAAAATTTCCGTGGTGGCGATCGCAATTTGCAAAAATTCCTCCAGAGTAAACTTTCCCTGCTGCATCCAAATTGTCAAGGATTCGCCGCCAAAGTCCTCCACAAACATCACGAGGCTGTTTTGGTATTTTTGCAAATCATAAACTTGTATGACTCCCGCCTCCTTCAGCTCTTGGGTGATGCGGTATTCGGTGCGGTAGCGCACCAATTCTTGAGGTGTGGGGTAGCTTTCTTTGAGGAGTTTGAGGATAATCGGCTGGTTATCTGCTTCCCGAATCGCCCGGTAAACCAGAGAGTTGACACTTTCGTAAAGCAGCGTCTGGACAGCAACGCCTGGAATAGAGAGCATATTGATTTTTATGGTAAAAATTAACGCTAAGTCAAAAGGCACCAGCTTTGTGTATAGAATAGCACGTTTGAAAGAATTTTTTTTGTTTGTGTAACAAATGTTTAGTTTTTAATGTACCGATCGAGTTTTGGACTTGTATCCTTAATGTAAATTGTGTGGCCGGTCTTTGATTTTTGTGCGATTTGTTAAAGTAGACTGACAGCGTTCCCAATAAATTTTAGCAACGCGATCGCCCGGATTCTGACGCCAACACTCGGCAAACAGCCGCCCCGCTTCAAATAACTTCCCTTCCCAGTAATTTGCCCTCGCTTCTGCAAACAATTCCAGCGTAGCTAACTTGCCCGCTTTGATTTCTGGCGGATCAGCATCAAACACCTCATAAACTGTTACTAATTCAGATTTTCCCTTGACTTTTACCGTATCGAGGGTGCGGATTGCGTACTCGGATGGATTTTCTAAACGCGAGTAAGTTTCCTGGGTGATGAACAGCGACACCCCATAATTTTTCGTCAAACTTTCCACGCGAGAAGCTAAATTAACCGCATCGCTGATTACTGTCCCGTCCATGCGATTGGGTCCGCCCACCGTTCCCAGCATCAAAGAACCCGTATTAATTCCAATCCCAATCTGAATCGGTGGATAACCACAATTGGCGCGGTGTTGATTGTATTCAACGAGGCGATGCAGCATGGCAATTCCCGCTTTCACAGCATTATCAGCTTCGCCGCTAAACAGCGCCATAATCGCATCACCAATATATTTATCAATAAACCCGTTATGTTCATTAGACCTCTTGCGAAAGTCTCAGGCGATCTCTAATTTAGTCTTTAAAGAAAGTTCATAATTATAAATGCCAGCGA
>NZ_JAUBPS010000044.1:0-60653 GCF_036700865.1 Microcoleus sp. S13C4 | reverse complement strand
GGCCGCAATGAACAATGACTATATGATGCAAATTCTCAAGTGCTTTTGTCAAGGCTGATTGAGATGCTCTTACCCTGTGCAAGAGACAAACCAAGTAATCACAATAGACTTGGGAAAAGCTGCGTTTCTCTCGAAGGAGTCGCAATATATATGTCCACCTACTTAGATATCCCTAGCAAACAGCTTCATTCTTTAACTTTAGGGGAAACATATGGCAGATATTATTGACTACAAAATCTACGGCGACGATTTGCAACTCATCGAGATTGAACTTGACCCCAAAGAAGGCGTCAGGGCTGAAGCTGGAACCATGACATACATGGAAGGCGACATCCAAATGCAAACATCCACAGGTGGCGGCTTATTTCAAGGTTTCAAACGAATGCTGACAGGAGCGGGTTTTTTCATTACCACCTTTGTCAACGCCGGAAATCGCAAAGCCCGCGTCGCTTTTGCCGCCCCCTATCCGGGTAAAGTAATTCCCCTCGATTTAGGCCAACTTGGCGGTAAATTTTTGTGTCAAAAAGACTCATTTCTTTGTGCGGCCAACGGCATTGAAATTGAGGTAGCATTCACCAAGCGGCTCGGTGCCGGTTTCTTTGGCGGAGAAGGTTTTATTCTCCAAAAATTGCAGGGTAACGGGCTAGCTTTTGTTCATGCGGGAGGAACAATAGTTGAGAAAAATTTAGGAGTTGGCGAAGTGTTGCGAGTAGACACCGGCTGTTTAGTAGCTTTTGCTTCTACAGTAGACTACGACATTCAATTTGTTGGCGGGTTTAAAAATGCTTTATTTGGAGGTGAAGGCTTGTTTTTGGCAAAGATGACTGGGCCTGGAAAAGTATATGTGCAAAGTTTGCCACTCTCGAAGTTAGCTGAACGCATTTTAGCTGCCGCTCCACCTCCAATGTCGAGCAGTTCTAGCAGTTTTAGTTGAGAGTAATCTGCCCGCAAAAAGTAGAAATTATTGTGCCCCCGAAGGGAATAAAATCTCCTTAATAAGCGAGGATATTTGGCTTCCGCACCCACAAAAGGTATGGGTTGTTGTCCATTAGTAAGTGAATTGTTAATTATGAATAGGAAAGTCTTAGAAATAGAAAACTTGACGGTTAGTTTTGATGGTTTTAAAGCTATCAACGGTTTAAATTTTAGCATGGATGCGGGCGAACTGCGAGTTATTATTGGCCCCAATGGTGCGGGGAAAACAACTTTTCTCGATTCGATTACCGGGAAGGTGCAGCCGACAGAGGGTAGGGTGTTATTTAAGGGACAAAATTTACGCAAGTTGTCGGAAGATAGGATTTCGCGCTTGGGAATTGGTCGCAAGTTTCAGACGCCGCGAGTTTACTTGAATTTAACGCCACGCGAAAATTTGGAATTGTCTTGCAGCCACCATAAAAATGTTTTTTCGACTTTGTTCAAGCCTGCTTCGGCTGCTGAAAAACGCACGGTTGCGGGTTTGTTGGAAACAATTGGTTTAGTGGCTAAAGCTGATGTTTCGGCTGGTTTGCTTTCTCACGGCGAAAAGCAATGGTTGGAAATTGGAATGTTGGTGGCTCAATCTCCTGATTTATTGTTGGTAGATGAACCTGTGGCGGGTTTGACTGATGAGGAAACGATGTTAACTGGAGAGTTGCTAATTTCGCTGGCGGAAAGTCATTCGGTGTTGGTAATTGAACACGATATGGAGTTTGTGCGGCAAATTGCGCGCCAGGTTACGGTGTTGCATCAGGGTGCGGTTTTGTGTGAGGGGACTATGGATGAGGTGCAAAATGACGATCGCGTAATTGAGGTATATTTGGGCAAACCGGAAGAGTAAGAAGAAGGAAGAAGGAAGAAGGAAGAAGGAAGAAGGAAGAAGTTATTTGGTAGTTGCTACCAATTCTCATGACCCATTACCCATTATCATTTAAAAATTATGCTACAAGTTTCTAATTTGAATGTTTATTACGGCGAAAGTCACATTTTGCGCGATGTCGATTTAAGCGTCAGGTCGGGGCAAATGGTTTGCTTGATCGGCCGCAATGGTGTGGGCAAAACTACTATGCTAAAAACGATTATGGGGTTGCTGCAACCGCGCAGTGGCACTATTGCTTTTGGCGGAGAATCTATTGCTTCTAAGTTGACTCACCAGCGGGCTAGATTAGGAATTGGTTATGTGCCTCAAGGGCGTGAAATTATTCCACGTTTGACGGTTAAAGAAAATTTATTGTTAGGTTTGGAAGCGAAACCAACCAAAATCAAAAATCCTGAAGTGCCTGATGAAATTTTTGATTTATTTCCTGTTTTGAAAACTATGCTCGATCGCCTGGGAGGTGATTTGAGCGGGGGACAGCAGCAGCAGTTAGCTATTGCTAGAGCTTTGATGGGTGAGCCGCAGTTGCTGGTTTTGGATGAACCAACGGAGGGGATTCAACCCTCGATTATTTTAGATATTGAAGCTGCGGTGCGCCGCGTAGTTGCGACTAGGGGAATTTCTGTTTTGTTGGTGGAGCAACATTTGCATTTTGTGCGGCAAGCTGACTGGTATTATGCTATGCAAAAAGGCGGAATTGTGGCTTCTGGAAGCACTAGCGAGTTAAGTGATGAGGTGATTCAGAGGTTTTTGGCTGTTTGAATAGAATTTAAGGAAGGCACGACACGGATTTTGACGATGACAGCGAGCGCCTCAAAGAGCAAGAAGGGCAACCGTTTAGATTTGAAAAATGGCTTATTCGTCTGGGTTCGCTTGGTATTCTGCGATCGCAGTTTGGATTTCCTCGGCGGAGACATTTGCTTGTTCTGATTTCGAGTAAATCAGGTGTAAAACAACTTGAGTCGGTGATTCAACTTGATAAATCAAGCGATAACCGCCGCTCTTACCAACTTGGGAATCACTGTTTTTAGCCCGGACTTTGTAAACGGTGTATTGAGTCCCTGTAATCTGGTTTCCTATGAAGTTTCCTTGGATAAGCTCATCAAGGACTGGCTGAATATCGGTTTGAATTTGGCGATACTTTTTAGCGAGTCCTTTGAGGCGACGTTTGAAGAGTACCGTGAATGTGACTTGGACTGACATATCAGACATTGATACCGTCCCAGAGGTCCGATATGGGAAAGGTTTGTCCCGCTTTGGCTTGGTGGAGGGAGGCTTTCAGATCGGCGAGGATTTGCTCGTTGGAGTCGGTATCTGAGTCAAAATCTGAGTCAAAGTCTGGGGCGATCGCGGATTGTGTCCGACTGGTCAAAAATTCCAGAAATGCCAGCGTTTGCTCTAAAAGTGGCTCAGGAGTCCGTTCGATCGCTTCGAGAAGGCGTTGTTTAATCGGCGACATAAGACTACCTCTATTATTAATTATTTTTCCTGCCGTCTGGCATTGTGGTGCCGGCCATACTTGCTCGATCGATACTAGCGCCATCTATATTAGCATTGCGGAGGTTGGCATCGGAAAGATTGGCATCTCTCAAGTCGGAAAATCGCAAGTCTGCACCGTCTAGATTTGTCTTTGTCAAGTTAGCTTTTCTGAGGTTAGCGTTGCTGATTCTCGCTCCTACTAATTCGGCTCCGCTTAAGTTTGTGCGAGCTAGATTGGTGTTGACAAAATCTGAGATCTCGAAGCGACTACCACTGAGGTTGGCATCTGATAAATCTGCTCCTGTAAGGATGGGATTTTTTAAGTTAAGGTTAACTAATTTTACGGCTCGGAGGTCGCAGCGGGAGCAGCTTTGAGTTAGCAGCAGCGTTTCGACGTTGGCGTTGATTTGGTCGATTTGTTGCTGGGAGAAATTTTCGGCAAATTCTGGGGATACATAGCCGAGCTTTTTGGGGTCGTTTGCTTTTGGTTGGGGTGTTTGGATTGGTTGGGGTGTTTGGATTGGTTGGGGTGTTTGTGGTTGGGGTGTTGGGATTGGTTGGGGTGTTGGGATTGGTTGGGGTGTTGGGATTGGTTGGGGTGTTTCTATTTGCCCGATCGCACTTAGTTGTAGACCCACCTTCGGCAATGCGAGATTTGCTGCAAAAATTAGTAGGGCGATCGACATTATTGTGAGTTTTTTCATAAATAAGTAACTTTTTCTTTGCAAAAATACCATTTATAGGGTATAATACCTCGAAAAGTGAACACCCTACATTTCGCTAAATAAATCGAAATTCAGATAAAAAACTTCGGAACCATCAGGTGCGCGAATTAACTTTTCTATTACCGGAGACAGTTGCTGTTGACGGTACAATTCGGGAATCTCGCAGAAGCTTTCTTCGGTAATTTCCAAAATTTTTGGCATATCAGGAAGGGGAATCCCTAACCGATCGCTTTTATTTAAGGTACAAATAATCAGGTATTTGCACTCAGTAATGCTCGGACTGCTGGGAAATATTTTGGATAAATTAATTATGGTAATCAGTTCTTCTTGATGCCGCAATAAACTATTCCCGCTAGGTAAAGTGCCGTAGGCATTAAAGTTTTTAACAATGCGCTCCACTCGTTCAATAGGAACAGCATAGTAAATATTTCCTAGTTCAAAGGAAACAAATTTTTTAGGGGCAATTCTAACAGTGGCTGGTTTTTGGCTCCGAAAGCGGCGATTGTAATTGGCGTGAGTCATTCGATTTTAGATTTTAGATTTTAGATTTTAGATTGAAGATTATTGGATTTTAGTAGGTGATTCGGTTGCGTACCTTTCCACTATTATTCGCGGGTGTAATTACTTTTTCCCTAAGTTTGGTTTGAGATTAGGGATTATTTGATGGGAAATTTGAGATTGTGGATTAAATTATTGAGTGGTGGATTAATTTGGGGATAGCTTGTAAAAGTTGGGCTTCGCTGTAAGGTTTGGTGAAGTATTGATTTGCGCCTAATTCCATTGCCATTTGCCGATGTTTTTCCCCGCTACGGGATGTCAGCATGGCTACGGGAATCTTAGCAAACCGCTCGGTCGATCTGATCGATCGCAACAATTCAAATCCATCCATCCGGGGCATTTCAATATCCACGATCGCCAAACTGCAATTAAGACCATTTTGCAACTTTTCCAAGGCATCCACACCGTCTTTAGCCTGTACCACCCGGTAGCGAGCACGAGTCAGCGTCAGAGACAGCAACTGCCGAATTGTATAGGAATCATCCACTACCAAAATCTGCGGTGACTGACTCGGACTTGACGGCATCTCCTGCACTTTACCGGAGACAGCGGCGATCGAACTATTTACCACAGGTTGACCCACCAAATCGTCCACATCCAGAATATTCACCACGCGCCCGTCCCCCAAAATCGTAGTCCCCAAAACGCCGCGAGGCTTGGATAGAGGCGGTGGCAAAGGTTTAACCACAATTTCCTGCTGACCGATCAGCCGTTCCACGGCCACCGCCAGCATTCCTTCGGTAGAAGCCAAAACCAGGACGGGAATTTCCTCTTGGGTCAAAGGGTCAGGAGATGGGGCATCCGGCGGGAGGACGCTGTATTCGAGCAAATCTTGCATCCTCACCAAACGAATAAATTCCTCCCGCCACCACAGCATCGGCTGATTGCCCGCGATGTGAACTTCCGAGGCTTTAATGTGCAGAATTTCCTCGACTGCATCCAGCGGCACTGCTATTTTATTGTGATCGGTCTTCACCATCAAAGCATCAGTAATCGACAGCAGCAGTGGCAGTTTAATGATAAAACTCGTACCTTTTCCGAGGCGAGAGTCTACCTTCACAGTTCCCCGCACAGTCCGCAAATTTGTTCGCACCACGTCGAGCCCGACTCCCCGCCCCGAAAGGTCGCTGACCCCTTCTGTAGTGCTGAAACCCGGCCAAAATAGAAAATCGTAGAGTTCGGCAATGGAAAATTCTTGAGCTTGTTCCTCCGTAGCCAAACCCTTTGTGACAATTTTACGGCGAATCATTTCCGGGTCAATGCCTTTGCCATCATCGGCGACCGTAATAATAGTTTGGCCGCCTTGGTGGCGGGCTTCTATTTCAATTTGACCGCTGGCCGGCTTGCCGCTTGCTTTCCGAACTTCGGGCATTTCGATGCCGTGGTCGAAAGCGTTTCTCACTAAGTGTATTAAGGGGTCGCGCAAAGCATCGAGCAAACTTTCGTCAATTTTGGTATCTCTTCCCACTAGCAGCAGGTTGACATCCTTATCGTATGTGAGGCACATCTCCCGGATCGCTCGGGGCAAGTGATCGACGGCGCGACTGAAACTCACGACTCGCAACTGCATGACACGGCTGCGTAGTTGTTCGGTAATGCGGCGCAGTTGGTCGGTACTGCGCTCGAATTTCATGGCTAAGGTGTCTAATTTGGTGGCGGAGTGAGAAATTGCTTGGGCAGTTTCGATGACTTCTGCGGCTGTCGAGTGGAATTCTGTATAACGATCCATCTCTAAGATATCGAAGTGAGCATGGGTCGGAGAGGATTTGCCGTTAGCAATCATTGGGAATTCTGTTTCTGCTGCTGCAAGTTTTCCCAATCCAGAGTTCCCGTTTCCCCCTCTCCACTCTGCAAAACTCAGTCTGTCGTATTCTTCTCGCAACTGACCGCCGAATTGGTTCAAATCTACGATACTGCGGCGGATGCGCTTGACTTCGCCGCGCAGTTCGGATTCTTGAAGTTCTAAATTTGTACGGTTGATGACTAATTCGCCGACTAGATTCACCAATTCAGTTAAGCGTTCTAAGTCTACCCGGATTGTCGGCCTTTGCGGGTTGGGGACTGGGAGAGTCGGGGAGTCGGGGAGAGTCGGGGAGGGAGAGGGAGAGGTGAGGAGAGTCGGGGAGGGGGAGATTTCCGGGGATGTCGGGGATGTCGGGGAGTCGGGGAATCGGGGGGAGTCGGGGGGAGTCGGGGAGGGGGAGATTTCGGGGATGTCGATCGCCCTTCCTTCCAATATTTGTTGGCGTGCGGTTTGCAAGTTTTGGGCGATCGCCCAACCCTCGGATTGCAACCGTTCTAGAGTCAAGTCGGGAGAGTCGATCAAAGTGCTGAGGGCTGCGGCGACTTTCCCAAAATCCGGCAATAGCAGCATTCCAGCCAAACCGGAAAGTTGGTAATAAACCTGGTTGAGGGCGGTGACGCTTTTGGCCAAATCTGCCTCGGAAGCTTGCGAAAGCTCGGTTTCTAGGCGATTGAAGAGTGGCGGCACTTCGTGTTCAAAAATCAGTTTCAGGGTTTCCGGGGCGGGCGATTGGCTGGCTGCGGGGACTGGCGGCTGTTCTGACTTGCCGTACTTGGCCTGGAACTGAGCGAAAATTTGGGCGATCGCCTCCAAGTTTTCCGTTTGATCCGGACTTGTGACATCGGAGTGTTGAACACATTCGATCGTAATCTTTTTGAGAGTGTCCACCCCCTGCAGCAAAACACTCACGGTAGTCGGTTCCAGGGCTGACAAGTCTGTGCGATCGCGCAAAATGACAAAACAGTCCTCCAGCGTGTGAGCTGCGACAGACACGTTTTGAAACCCCAACATCGAACCCGCACCTTTAATCGAGTGAGCCGCCCGAAACATTTCTTTAACTGCCGCTTGTCGCTCTTTCAAACCCGCAGATTCCATCGCCAGCAGATTCGTCTCCATTGACTGGAGAAACTCTTCGCATTCTGCGGTAAAAGCATCTATTAATTCGTTTAAATCGTCATCATTCATATTAGTCTGTTGTCGGTTGACTGTTGTCGGTTGACTGTTGACGGTTGACAGTTAACTGTTGTCGGTTGCCAGTTTTTTTTATATATATGTCCCGTTATTTAACTGTAATTGTTGTCGGGGCGGGTTCACGATTATTTATAACTTCGCATTCAGGAAAATTGTCAACTCGCCCCGGCAACAACGATAGTTATTAGTGATGTATAACAGTCAACAGTCAACAGTCAACCGTCAACAGTCAACCGTCAACCGTCAACCGTCAACTGACTAACTGCGGAAATTCGCCACCGACTTTTGCAATTGGCCCAGAGAACCCGACAACTCGTCCAAAGATGCTTTGACATCCGCACCTTTTTGTGCGGTCGTATTCGCAATCTCGTTGACTTGCTGCATACTGTTAGCAATTCCCTCAGCCGAAACAGTTTGCTTGGCAGATGCGATAGTTATATTCTGCACCAAAGCATTCATTTCTCGACTAACTTCAATGATGGCATTGAGGTGAGTTTTAGCTTCGCTTGCTAGCTTAGTGCCTTCCACTACCTCCAGTGTCCCCGATTCCATTGCCTTCATCACGCGGCTGATTTCTTCTTGAATTGTACCGACAATTTCGGAGATTTCCTCAGTAGCGCCGGCCGATCTTTCTGCTAACTTCCGCACTTCTTCGGCAACAACTGCAAAGCCTAAACCTTGTTCGCCGGCTCGCGCCGCCTCAATAGTAGCATTCAGAGCTAATAAATTAGTTTGGGAAGCAAGTTGAGAAATCGAAGTCACAATTTTGCCAATTTGCTGCGAAGATTCGCCCAAACGCTTCATCATTTTCGAGGTAGAGGCGATCGTCAACCGGAGCCCGTTAATGCCTTCGACAGCTCGATCGACAGCCATACCGCCGACTTCAGCCGTGTGAGAAGACTGCTGGGCGACTGTTTCGGCGCGCACCGAAACATCTCGCACGTCGCGAATCGAATTCACAATCCGCTCGATTTCCCGCATGATGGCAGATATTTTTGCTGCTTGAATTTCTGCCTGTTGGGTGAGTTGACTGGTATTGTTAATTGACTCGCCGGTGGCAGATGTTACCTGTTCAGCTAAAGTTTGAATTCCCGTTACCACCTTTCGCAGAGAACCGATTAAGAAGTTGAAAGAGTCGGCGACAGCACCTAAAACGTCGTTAGTCACTTCCGCCCTCACTGTCAAGTCACCTTGAGCCGCGCCTTTAATTTCTCCCAACAATTTAAGGACTTGCTGCGTCAGAGAATCAGCTTCAGCTTTACGTTCTGCTGCCAATTTTTCTAGTCGTTCTTCTGCTTCTTTGCGCTCGGTGATGTCAAAACGAATGGCGATATATTTGACTATTGTGCCACTGGTATCAAAAATGGGGGAGATCGTCGAATCTACCCAGTAAAACGCTCCATCTTTGCGTCGGTTTTTGATTTCCCCTTTCCACACCAAACCGCGAGAAAGTGTCACCCACATTTCTTCAAAAAAGGATTTGGGATGGTAGCCGGAATTGACGAGGCGGTGGTTGCGGTGCAGGAGTTCTCCCATGCTGTAACCGGAGATTTCAATGAATCTGTCGTTGACGTAGGTAATCACGCCTTGAACATCTGTTTCGCTGACGATCGCCGATTCGTCTAGGGCATTTTGCCGCGTTTTGAGTTCTTGCAGCAAGCGTTCCTGTGCCTCGGCTAACTGCTGCATTCGCTCCTGGGATGCTCTTTGTTCGGTGACGTTGCGGCAAACGACTACGCCGCCTTTAAGCGCCCCGGTTTCGTCTTTGAGCGGCCGGCCGTTAATTTTCACCCACAGGCCCTCTGGCTTGCCTGGGTGGCGGGTAAAAAGGTCTACGTCGTCAACGGCTTCTCCTCGGACCGTGCGCGCTAAAGGTATTTCGGCTGGGGGAAAGGGAGTTACGGTATCGGGCAAGAATAAACCGTATCTTGCCGACCATTCGTTGAGAATAGCATCTGTCGCACCCATGCCAAACATATCTTCGGCGGCGGGGTTGAACAAAAGAAAATTGCCTTTTTCGTCTGCAGCAATTATGCCGTCGCCAATGCTGTTTATTAGCAGTTCCAAGAGATTGCTTTGCTGGCGAAATTGGTCTTCGGAACTGGCTAATTGGGCTGTTGTTTTTTCCAGTTGCACCATCGCCTGTTTGCTTTCGGTAACGTCGCGAGCGACTGCATACATGAGCTGCTGTTCGGTTACAGGTCGCACTTTCCACGACAGCCACCTGTAGGAACCGTCTTTGCAGCGGTAGCGATTTTCATAAGACTTTATTTCGGAGCCGCTGGCTACTTTTTCCGCTTGTTCTAGGGTTGATTCCCGATCGTCTGGATGGACTAAATCGATATAATAGTTGTCTTCGAGTTCATGCGCCTTGTAGCCGAGTGTCTTTTCCCAAGACGGATTGATGCGAATGAATTTGCCTTCAAAACCTATAATACAAATCAAGTCTAGGGAAAGGGTAAAAAATCGATCGCGCTCTTCTTCTGCTTTTTTGCGCTCGGTAATTTCGATCGCCACAGCCCCGATACCGATGGGTTTGCCGTCAGATCCGGGCAAAGGAAAGTATGACGCCAGCCAATCTCGCAGGACGCCCGGTTCGTTGAAGAATGATCCCGATACCTCAACGTTTAACAACGGTTGGTTGGTGGCGAGAATCTGCTGCAACATCGGCACTTGGGTATCGCTCATTTCGGGTATAACTTCGCTCACCGTCTTACCGAAGTGTTCGGCAACTGAGACGCCGGTGGTTGCCGCTAATTTCTCGTTGACTTGCACGAAGCGCAACTGCTCGTCAAAAATACACATTGAGGTCGGGGCGGCTGTGAAAAATGCGTCAAAGCGACTTTGACGCAAAACTAATTCTCGTTCTAGGGCTTTGCGATCGCTAATGTCGCGCCCTTCTGGAATTAGCATCAAGACTTTGCCACTGTCGTCTGTGATGGGTTTGATGGAGAAGTCAACGGTCGCCACTGCACCGTTGGCAACTAGCACATCCACTTCGTAACGGACTACTTCGCCGGCCGCGGCCAGGGCGATCGCTTCTCGTATCTGTTGCTTGGTTTCTGGGGAAATCTGCCACCACAGGGTTTCCGAAAACGGAGTGCCTATTATTTCTTCGCTCCGCAGGCCTGCGGCGGCCAGGGCTGTTTGGTTGGCTTCCAAAACGGTGCCGTCCGGTTTGAGCAGACCTATGAATTGGAACGATTGGTCGAAAATGGCTCGGAATAGTCTTTCGCGATCGCGCAGCATCTCTTCTGCACGTTTGCGATCGGTGATATCGCGAGTAACTGTTGCCAACCCCATAGGCTCACCAGTTTCTGGGTTTTTGACGGTAAATATGGTGAAGTCAACCGGAATGTTTTCGCCGGTTTGAAAGTTCTTCAAGCGGAATTCACCCTGCCAAAAACCGTCTCGCACAGTAGGCGGCAGGATTTCTTCTTGGAAAAACTTAACATCTTCTGCACAGAAGAACTCATAAACACTTTTGCTTTTGACTTCTTCAATATTTGGCAATCCTACGAGTTTCATTCCAGCGAGATTCAGGTATGTTGCCTCTCCCTCCAGGGTTGCCGTGCCAATAAAATCCGAGCTGCTTTCTACGATCGAAATCAATCTTTGCTTTTCAATCTCGGCTTGCTTCCGCTCCGTGATGTCGTTGTTAGTTTCTAAAATTGCTTTGGGTTTTCCCTGTTCGTCTCGCTGCAAATTCCAGCGGCTAAATACGGTAATTTTTGTATCATAATTTGTGGTATGAATTACTTCTCCTTCCCAATAATCTTGCTCTTCTAACTGTGCCGAAATAGCTGCGAAAGGCTGGGGAAAAATGCTGTGCAATAGAGTATAAGTGATTTTCCCCAAGGCTTCTTTTTTTGTCCAGCCGTACATCCGTTCGGCTCCCTGATTCCAATAATTAATCGTGCCGTCAATATCCCGAACGATCAAGGCGTCGCTGGCAAGGTCGAGCATTTGCAAGTTCTGCTGCAAGGCTTCTTCTGTGCGCTTGCTTTCTGTAATGTTGCGGGCGATCGTTGAGAGAAATTCTATTTCTCCCTTCTCGGATTTGTGAGCAATTATTACTTGAGAAACTGGTATTTCTTCGCCGTCTAAACTCTGCCAAATTGTCTCCCCACTCCACACCCCGTCCCGGCAAGCTGCGGGGATGCCGACGTTGATAATAGTGTCGATACTTTTGGGCGATGTCAGGTCGGAAATGCTGACTCCGGCTAAATCTGCGCCCTCGCCAACTCTCAACATTTCTCTGGCTGCACGGTTGAGATAAATGCTGCGCTGTTGGGTGTCGGCTATACCTACCCAGTCTGTTGTGGTTTCTAAAATTGCTTTGAACCGCAATAGTTCTTGTTCAGATTTGCGGCGCTGTGTGATGTCGCGTGCCAAGCCGAGCATTCCTAAAATGTTGCCTTCTGCATCTTTGAGGGGCAATTTCAGCGTGTCGAAGTTGTGTACTTTGCCGTCGGCTAAGGTGGCTAAGTCGTTGGAGTTCGGGGCGAGATGGTTGTCTGCCCGGAAGTTTTGGATTTGGTTCTGGGAATCGGTTTGGGCTTGGAAGCTGCCAAAGATTCGATCGACCGATATGCCGATTTCTGCGTCATCTTTGCCGATAATTTCTGCTTGAGTTTTGCCGAAGGCGGTGGCGAAACCTGCATTGACTAGGGTATAGCGCGAGTTTCGATCTTTGACAAAGATGCAGTCTGGGGTGGCGTCAATGACTGTACGCAGCAAGCTTTGGGAGCTTTGTGCTTCTGCGAGTGTGTGCCGCAGTTGTTCTTCCATTTGCACGCGCTTGGTGATATCTCTCATCGCGGAAACGAGAAATTTCCTGCCGTCGGTATCTACAAAAGTAGATTTTTTGGCGGAGAGAAAGCGGGTGTTTCCTGCTGGATCTTGGATAGTTTTTTGGATTTCGATGCTGGTATTTGTCAAGAAAACTAATTCGTCTTTTTCTCGATATTTCTGTGCTTCCTCTTTGGGCAAAAACTGGTCGTAGCAGTTGCCAATTAGTTCTTCTCTGCTGTGACCTATGTATTGACAAAAGGCATCATTTAATTTTATCCAGCGGTGCTGTTGGTCTTTGACGTAAAGGGGGTCGGGGATGCTGTTGAGGATGTTGTTTAAGAATTGTTCTGAGGCTTTTAATTGCTCTTGGGCTGCGGTGCGATCGAGAATTTCCTGTCCCAATTGTGTGTTAGTTTGCAGGAGCTGCTCGGTTCTTTCATTCACTCGCTGCTCTAGTTCGGCGCTTAGCTGCTGCAAGGCGAATTCGGCCTGTTTACGCTTGGTAATCTCCCGGCCTTCTGCGAGGATTTGAAATACTTCTCCTGTTGCATTTAACAGCGGCTTCAACGACAAGTCAATTACTGTTACCTGGTTGTTAGCTCCGGTGATTTCGTATTCTTCCCGGACAAAATTACCGACCGAAACTTGTTGAATGTTCGTTTTTAGGCGCTGCTGGTTTGTTGGGGATGATGCCCACCCTGGTGTCAGCCAAAATTTCAGCCCCTGCACTTCTGATACTGGGAAATTGCCCAATTTTAGCGCTGTCTGATTGGCTTCGATCAGAGTACCGTCTGCCTCCAATAATGCGATCGCTTGAAAAGCTTGGTCGAAGATTGCGTGAAATCGCTGGGTAGTTTCGCTCAGCGCTTGTTCGGTTTCTTTTTTAGCGTTAAGGATGCGGGTGGAACCTACTAAGAAGCCGTAGCGGTTGGACAAACTTAAAAAAGCGATCGCCGCAATTACAGTGATCCAATCGAACACAGTTTGCACCACGGGAGAGTGCGGCAGTCCTATGTATTCGGCGGCGTGACCGCTGTGGCCGAAAGCGCAAGTCCAAAATATGCCTGCTGTGACTGTGGCGAAGATGTCGAACCCGAATTGACGGTTTCGCCACATAGCTAAGCTGATTAGCCAAGCGATGGCAAAGTAACATCCAGAAATGATGACATTAGCAGCCCCAGCTACCAGCGATGGGGACAAGTCAGGCAATGTCAGGGTGAAAGTTGTTGCGATCCAGGTATAGAGAAGTTTGATCATAAAATTAAGGATTGGCAAATCGGATGCGGGCGATCGTTAGTTAAATTTATAGATGCAAAGCCGTTGCAGACTTATGTGTATGCTGGATTTTTACCAGCGTTCGGAATGGGCGATCGCTTCTACATCGACAATCATTAGCAAGCGTCCTTGGGAATTGTACAGACCTTTTAAAAAAGGAGCTAGGTCGGGACTGACATCTAGGGCTGAGACAATGCGATCGGGATTGAGAGGTAAAACTCCTTCGACGCGGGAGACGGCTAATCCCAGGCTGATTCTCGACAACAATCTCACGTCTCGTGGATCGGGCGCTTCTACAACTAAGATGCGACTGTTTGGGTGGTAGATGTCAACCGACTCAATACCGACGAACAGTCCGAAGTCTGCTGCTGCTAAGATTTCGCCCCGCAAGTTGGTTAATCCCAGCAAAAATGGCAGGGTGTTAGGAACCAGGGAAATCGGTTGTTCCTTGAGGGAAAGGACTTCCCGCACTGCCTCTAAGTCTATGGCGAACAGACTGTCTCCTTGACCGAACAGGAGAAATTGCTTTGTTATACTTGTCTGATTCTCCCCAGCCGGGGGAGCCGTTATTTTCATGGCTTATTTTTAGTTTATAGTGTAGCTTACAAATTATAATTTTGCTTTGACCCTAAAGCCGATCGCCGATCTAGTTTTTCTGCATCAGTTTGGGTGCGTCAAATCTTTCTGTTAAATAAATCGCCGGTTGGCAAATAAGCAGGTTGCTATCATTAAACATAAACTTTTATGGAAGTCAAAAACCCAGTTTATCAAAAAAAAACGGGGTTTATCGGTATAATATTTTTTGGAAAGCTACCGATCACTTTATATTCGGATTACGCGGAAAGCAGACGCTGCACTATGTGCACGAGTTGCTGAGGTTCAAAGGGTTTGCTAACGTAAGCGTCCGCGCCTAAATCGGTTCCCCAAGCTTTATCGATCTCGGTGTTTTTATGAGTACAAAATACTACGGGCAATTTGGCAGTTGCGCGATCGCCCCGCAATTCTCTGATCACTTCAAACCCGTTCATTCGTGGCATCACTACATCTAAAACGACCAAAGCCGGAGGGGTTTTGCGGATCATGGCGATCGCTTCTTCGCCGTCGCCTGCCCGGATCACGTCCAGTCCGGCATCTTGAAGAATGCGACAGATGATTTCTAGTTCGCTCTTAACGTCGTCCACTACTAAAATTTTTGACATAATTCCACACTTCCTTGCTCTTATTGACGAGGGACTACGTTTATTCAGAAGCGGCCGCGACTGGTGACGGTGAGACTAGACCGCTTTGCTAACAAATTAATGTACTTCCAGATACAATATAGCCGATCCTATGGCTGAAGGTTAGCTGTCAGAGATAAAAAGCGAGAAAAATTTACTTGGCTAACGGAATCACCCTGAATAAATTAATCGGCAATTAGTAATTAATCATTGGTAATTCGCGGTTTGGAAACCAACAGGTCTTAGTAGAAGGAGCGAGGGGAAGACCAAAGCCGGATTTTCTATGATATTGTTTTAGCTTTATTCCCACTCACCTAGTTTAAAGCAGTGCCTAAAAAAGTCGCTATTTTTTAAATTAGCGCTAGTGATAGCATTTTAAAAGTAGTTATAGCAGTCTTATTACGGGTGTTAAGGTAATTCATGTAGAAAAAAAAACAGCAGAAGTTCGCTTAGTAAGCGCTATTGTTTTATTAATGAGACAAGTCAAAATTGAGGATAGTAACAAGGACATTTAAATAATTTTATGGTCTAGGATTTATAATTGGGGGGCAAATTCAATGGATCGCTCGGCAGTCCCATTTTACCCAGTAGAGGAGTGTTGGGTTCATCAAAACTACTACCAGGAGGCGATCGCCATCCTTGAACTTGATTGGGGACCCAGCAGCAAAGACTGCTGCAAGAAGCGGTCAATCGATTTTAGATTTTAGATTTTAGAATAGAAGAAAGCGCTCTCACTGATAAATCCGGGGACGGGTGATGAGCAGTCCGAGCTTTTTTCTCGCTTCACTGATGAATCCGGGGGCCTCGGACGACATTGCTTGAGTGTCAAATTAGTCGGTGAGGGAGAGACGGCGATCGGCTATAATAAAGGGCTAGAGGAAAAGAACACCGAAAACCCGAAAATATGGTTGCCATCCAAAGAAATCTCAACATTGCCGCGCTCGAAGCAGAATACAGTCAAAAAACACCGCGAGACATTCTCAAATTTGCCCTAGAAAATTTTGACAATATCTCCATTTCTTTCAGCGGGGCTGAAGATGTAGTTCTGATCGATATGGCGTCAAAAATTACTAAAAACTTCCGCGTTTTCACCCTAGACACCGGACGATTGCACTCAGAAACCTATCAGTTTTTGGATGAAGTCAGAAAACATTACGGCATTAAATTAGAAGTAATGTTTCCCGATGCAGCAGAAGTACAAGCCCTAGTAGAAGAAAAGGGATTGTTTAGTTTTTATCAAGACGGTCACAAAGAATGCTGTGGCGTGCGGAAAGTCAAGCCGCTGCGCCGCAAACTGAATACTCTCGATGCTTGGATTACCGGTCAGCGGAAAGACCAAAGTCCCAGTACCCGCAACGGTATTCCGGTCATTGAATTTGACAGTGCATTCTCAACTCCCGACCATGAATTAATTAAATTTAACCCCTTAGCAAACTGGTCTTCGGCAGAGGTTTGGGAATACATTCGCGCTTTGGAGGTGCCTTATAACAAGTTGCACGAACGCGGTTTTGTAAGCATTGGTTGCGAACCTTGTACGAAGCCGGTATTGCCGAACCAACACGAACGCGAAGGTCGCTGGTGGTGGGAAGAAGCGACCGTAAAAGAGTGCGGTTTGCACGCTGGTAACGCCCAAAAATAGTAAATCACTTAAGGAGTTTGGTGCGCTAGGCGCACCAAACAAATAGTAGGGTGCGCTAGGCGCACCTTACCCAACCCAAGAATAAATGCACTTCACATAAATCGTAGCCGAAGAATTCGCAATTAAAATAAACACAAATTAAGCTGAGTTTCTCGTTGAACTTTGAGATAATGATCGACATTCAGAATAAATTCTAGTCGAAGAATTCGCAATTAAAATAAACACCAATTACGCTGAGCTTGCCCTTGAACTTTGATAGAATGATCAACATTCAGAAAAGTTTTTAAAGCAGGTACTATTATGCTCGTCTCCACTCGCGAATTGCTGAACACTGCCCGGAGGAAGGCTTATGCGATCGGCGCTTTTAACGTCTACAACCTAGAAGGAGTAAAAGCCGTCATCAATGCGGCCGAAGCGCTGGACAGTCCTGCGATACTGCAACTTCACCCCAGCGCCCTCCTATACGGAAAATCGCCTTTAGTCGCGCTGTGCATCAAAGCAGCCCGCACATCTTTAGTGCCGATCGCAGTACACTTAGATCACGGCACCTCAGAAAAAGACATTCACATCGGTCTAGCCGCCGGCATTAAATCAGTTATGGCAGACGGTTCTCCTTTGCCCTACGAACAAAACTTAATATTTACCCGGGAAATGACTAAATTATCCCACGCTAACGGTGCGGCAGTTGAAGCCGAAATCGGCAGAATTAGTGGCAGGGAAGAAGGTTTGACAATCGATGAGAAAGCCGCAAGGATGACCGATCCAGTAGCAGCAGTAGAGTTTATTAAAGAAACTAAGGTAGATTTTTTAGCCGTAACGATTGGTAACGTTCACGGCAAATATTTAAGCCAACCAAAACTCGATTTTTCGCGTCTGGAAAAAATCCGGGCTGCTGTTTCAGTGCCGTTAGTGATGCACGGTTCTAGCGGTTTGCCGGACTCAATGATTCATCAATGTATTGAATTCGGAGTATCTAAATTTAATGTGAATACGGAAGTTCGCGAAGCTTATATGGACGTGTTAAAAAGTAACATTTCTGAGCCCCATCCGGATTTGTTGGAAATAATGGAAAAAGCTATCGAGGCCATGCAATCGGTCATTGCTGACAAACTGCAACTTTTCGGTTCTTTCGGTAAAGCTTATTTGCATCAATCTCCCTACGCGGATGAGTTGACTCCCAAGAGAACCAGCAAAAAACAAGGAAGCCGCAACCAATCAAGTTTTGATCAAATGTTAAAGCCGGTGTATAGTGAGGCCTTGAGTCTTATGTTGAAGTAAAAAAAAACTAAAGTCCTGACGGCGAACCAGTTTTTAGTCAGGACTTCAGTCCTATTTAACCGTTTAAAAATCGATCGGCATCGATGCCAGATTCCCGCAGCCGCCGAATTAAATACTGCAATTGAGCTTCCGCTGACTCAGCCCGCTGCCGTTGCTGTTCCACTTCAGTCAGAATCCAATTGCCATCAACATCATACCAGCGCAACCACAGTCGATCGATTCCCTGAAACTCTCCTTGCCACAAACCCAAGCCCAAACTTAGGTCAGAAATCCACACTCGCGACTCGGGCAATTCTAATTCTTGATAGTGTCCGCCCTTCAATTCAAACACTCGCAATTTGTTAGTATACCGACTGAAAACGGCATAAACAGGAACCCGCAAAATTTGCTCGTAAACATCCCATTTTCTGGGCGGTTCCTCCTTCATCTCTGCCTCCAAAACTTGCCCGTTACCCCCAGTGTTTCCCGACTGAGGTAGCAACTTTTCCTCATCGGTATTTTCCCCTAAATCTTCTTTTTCCGTTCCCGGCGAAAGCAGTTCTACAATTACAAAAGGATTCACGCCTTCCTGCCAAGTAACATAACTCATCCGCAGTTCGGAGCGATCGTAAAGTCGGGGAACTCCCACAACTCCAAACCAATCCGGCCGCTTGTGCCACAGAATGTGCTGCACGTCATAATAAAGGTTCATGTCGGTGCCGCTAAATATCTCAGAAGCCGGATAATTCCGAGGTCGAAACGTCAGGCTCAACAACTGCGGCTGTAAATCGTGAAATTCGTCAGGTAAACCAGGTTCCTCCGGGTCTTCGCTGGGTAAATCGTACATCGTCGGCAGCGTTTCTCTGGGCGATCGCGGCGGATCTGTTTGCGGCACAGGATATTTAAAAGGAAACATATAATATTGAGAAATGACTGCATTTATGCTAACATCATTTTTATACTTGCAGGACGAGCGCCAACACCCTGTAAAACGTTTATTTCAAACTTTTCTTTCTCTCTTCCGTGAAGTCAACCTCAAATCTAATATCTCAAATCGACTGACCCGAATTTCTGCACTATGATCGACATTCCTCAACTAATTGCCCAAGAACTTTCCATCAAACTATCCCAAGTCAATAATGCTCTGGAACTTTTCGCAGAGGGAGCAACTATTCCGTTTATTGCCCGCTACCGCAAAGAACGCACAGATTTGCTGAATGAAATTCAGTTGCGCGATATCTCCGACCGCTTCACATATTTGACGGAAATTGAAGAGCGCAAAAAGTCTATTTTAGAGACGATTAGCTCTCAGGGTAAACTCACTGAAGAACTGCAAGCTAAAATCGAATCGTGTTTGCAAAAAAACGAACTAGAAGACCTTTATCTGCCTTACAAACCCAAGCGGCGGACGCGAGCGACAATTGCTAGGGAAAAAGGTTTGGAACCGCTGGCAAATTTTATCAAGTCTCTGAACTTACCGACGGCTAAACCAGCAGATTTTGAGGCGGAAGCAGGTAAATATGTTTCGGAAGAAAAGGGAGTTAAAACAGCAGAAGAAGCTCTCAAAGGTGCTGCGGATATTTTGGCGGAGGCGGTTTCGGAAAAAGCAGAATTGCGGGCTTATTTGCGAGAGTTTTTAATGAAAACCGGAGTCTTTGTCTCGAAAATTAAAGATGATTTCCCGGAAGGAAGCACTAAATTTGAAATGTACCGCAATTACCAAGTTGCTGCGAGAAGCGTTCAATCGCACAATATGTTAGCGCTGTTTCGCGGGGAAACGGAAGGAGTCTTAGATTTGGAACTGGCCTTTGATGAATCCGCAGTGATGGCTTATTTGGAAGCTCAGGAAATTAGAACTAGGATACCGGAAGTTAAAGAGTTTTATCGATCGACTTTGAAGGATGCCTTCAACCGACTGATGAAGACTTCGTTAATTACAGAAGTGCGATCGCACAACAAAGCCGTCGCTGATATCGAGTCCATCGCCACTTTTGAAACCAACCTCCGCGAGTTGCTGCTGTCGGCGCCGGCGGGAATGAAACCCACATTGGCGATCGATCCCGGATTTCGCACGGGGTGTAAAGTTTCCGCCCTCGATGAAACCGGGCAATTTTTAGAATATCAAGCAATTTTCCCCCACCAAGCGGCCGCTCAGCGACAGCAAGCTGGTAAAATTGTCAAGCATTTAATTGAAAAATATAAAATTGAATTAATCGCGATCGGCAACGGTACAGCTTCCCGGGAAACAGACGAATTTGTTTCGGAAGTTTTGGCAGAAATGGAAAGAAAACCGATTAAAGTCATGGTGAATGAATCCGGTGCATCGATTTATTCAGCAAGCGAAGTGGCGATCGCCGAATTTCCCGACCTCGACATCACCGTCCGCGGCGCAGTCAGCATCGGACGGCGCTTGCAAGACCCCCTCGCCGAGCTCGTGAAAATCGACCCGAAATCAATAGGAGTCGGTCAATACCAGCATGATGTTGACCAAAAACTGCTCAAAAAGAAACTCGACGAAACAGTCGAAAGCTGCGTTAATTACGTCGGAGTTGACTTAAACACAGCCTCCAAAGAACTGCTGACATTTGTGTCAGGAATGACGGCAACCGTTGCCAAAAATATCGTCAATTACCGCAACGAAAACGGCGCATTTAAAAATCGCCGCCAACTCCTGAAAGTTCCCAAACTCGGGCCAAAAGCTTTTGAACAAGCAGCCGGCTTCCTCCGCATTCGCGGCGGCGAAAACCCGCTGGACAATACAGCAGTTCATCCAGAAAGTTATCCTGTCGTGCAGGCGATCGCCAAGGATTTAGACTTGCCCCTGACAGGAATAACACAAATATCGGAAAAAATAAAGACTGTAAACATCAAGAAATATGTCACCGAAAAAGTCGGAGAACCAACACTCCGAGACATTATTTCCGAACTAGAAAAACCGGGAAGAGACCCGCGAGCCGAGTTTAAATATGCTACTTTCCAAGCAGGAATCAAAGAAATCTCCGACTTGCAAGTTGGGATGGAATTAGAAGGCATAATCACGAATGTAGCTAACTTTGGAGCCTTTGTTGATGTGGGAGTGCACCAAGATGGTTTGGTTCACGTTTCTCAATTAGCCGATCGATTCGTAGATGACCCCAAACAGATTGTTAAAGTCGGACAAGTTGTGAAAGTGCGGGTTTTGGAGGTGAATGAGAAGTTAAAGCGGGTTAGTTTGACAATGAAGCTGCAAGAAAAACCGCAACCGCAAAATGGCAATAGCGCGAGGCTTCCGGCCCCGCGCCGACGTTAACACTTTGGGGGAAAGCTGAAAAAGGGCGATCGCGTCGGGCCCCGCAAGCTACGGCTATAATTGTGTAATCCTCACCAACCTCAAAATTATATGGTTGCAAGTAAAAGCGACACCTACGTCTCTCCTGAAGATTATTTAGCAGGCGAGAAAGTCAGTCCGATCAAACACGAGTACAGACAAGGTGAAATCTATGCAATGGCAGGGGCAAAAAAAGTTCATGTCATCATTTCGGGAAATGTGTTTGCACTGTTGAGAAATCATCTTCGGGGGAGTGGCTGCATACCTTACATGGCAGACATGAAAGTTCGGATTGAGGCAGCAGATTGTTATTACTATCCCGATGTAGCGGTGAGTTGTGATGAACGAGACAAAAATGCGGATGAAGATTTCCTTCGCTACCCGCGCTTAATTGTGGAAGTTTTATCGCCGACAACAGCGGCTTTTGACAGAGGTGAAAAGTTTGCCGATTACCGCACTTCTGAAAGTTTGCAAGAGTATGTATTAATCAATCAAGAAAGAGTTAGTGTAGAGTGTTTTCGCCGGAATGCAGAGGGTTTGTGGGTGCTTTATCCTTACAGTCAAGGACAAGAAGTTCAGTTGAAGAGCGTTAATTTTAGCTGTGCAATCGAGACATTGTATGAAGATGCGATCGAGATTGGTTGATTTTACTTACTCCAGAATTACTGGAATAATCCGGAATTAGATATTGATATGATTGAACCGCGAAGACGCGTTCGGCAAAGCCGTTCCCGTAGGGTAGGACGCGAAGGAAGAGAAAAGAAGAAGAAGCTGGTAATTGCTATTTTTTCTTGGTGGCTTTCCAAGTGCCGCCGTAGAAGTAGAAAGGATTGTTTGCACTTACGGATTCCCAACATTTAAGACACAAAAAAAACCACTGCCCCGACTCGTCATACCGGGCGCGGTAGAGAGTCGGGGCAGATTGGGAACAGCGATCGCAATATTTGATTCTGATTGCCCTGGCCATTGTTACTCTGTTTCAAACAATAACGGACTCTTGAGGGCGGGCGAATATCATGCGGCCGGCGCTGGTTTGCAGGGCGCTGGTGACTACGACTCGGGCTTCGCCGCCGACATAGCTGCTTCCTGCTTCTACGACAACCATTGTGCCGTCATCCAAGTAACCGATTCCCTGAGAGGGTTCTTTGCCTTCTTTGCGGATTTTTAGTTCGATCGTATCTCCCGGCAAATAAGTGGGGCGCACCGCATGAGTCAAATCGTTGATATTCAAAACCGGCAGTTTTTGGACGGTAGCTACTTTCGATAAGTTGTAATCGTTGGTGAGCAAAATGCCGTCGATATCCAAAGCAAATCGGACTAATTTTGCATCGACTGTGGCAAGATCTTCGTAGTCAGCCGAGTGAATTTGAATCCGTTCTGGATATGTTTCTTTAATGCGGTTGAGTACATCTAAGCCGCGGCGCCCGCGCACTCGCTTTTGATCGTTGGCGGAATCAGCTACCAGTTGCAGTTCTTGGAGAACGAATTGCGGCACGATAATTTGACCTTCGAGGAAACCTGTTTCTAGCAGGTTTTCAATCCGGCCGTCAATAATGCAGCTAGTATCGACAACTTTGGCACTTGCTGGTTTGAAAGTACCTTCGGCTACCAACACCGTGTCAAAGCTTTTGGGGTTGATCAGTCGCAAGAAAGCGCGGCCGTGGGTGTCTGTCAAACTGACGCCTGTGAAGCCAAACATGACGCTTCCCAAGACGGCGACTAGAGGTTTGATGAAGCCGAACTCGCGGGGAATGGGCAGCAGGAAAAGCGGAGCCAGCATTAAGTTCGCTACTAGCAGTCCGATGATTAAGCCGATCGCCCGCGTCAGCAGCATCTCCACTGGCATATCGCGGACTTGTTTTTCCAGCCGCCGGTAGGTTGTTTGAGCCACTAATCCCATCACGAAGCCGATTAATGCTCCAAAGGAACCTAGTACAGAACTTAAGCCTTGTATATTTGTAACTTGCTGTAGCAGGTTGCTCGGCAGGAGTTCGACTCCGTAATAGCCAATGCCTCCGCCTGCGATTACGAATGAGATTATTATGATTGCGTCTAGCATTAGTTCTAGGTTAATGAATTTATTCACATTATATCTTTGCAGTGCTGATACTTGTTTTCATGCTTTGGTCGGATATCGCTATATTTACTGAGGGATTTTCATAAACTTATATTTCGCGGTTGTACCCTTTAGGGGATGTGCCAGGGAGTCGCTCGGAATTTACTACGCCGGGCCGAAAGCAGGCACGAAGTGCGAAGAGACCGCCCTGCGCGCTGTTCGGGAATTGTGACCGATTAAAAATGGTACGAGGTTAAATTAAAAGAGCCGATCGTTCGCAGCGCTTTTTTGCTAAGAAAATGTCATAATATACATAATTATTCATGATAGTTTAATTAAAACTTTAGATTTGAAGTTGCGCTTTCGGCTTGATCTGTAATGAACCCTACCACCGATTATTTAACATTTGAATTAAAAAAAAGTGTGCAAGCGACAAATTCCGGCATTCCGAGTTCGGCTTACCTGCACATACCTTTTTGTCGTCGCCGCTGTTACTACTGCGATTTTCCGGTTTTTGTGGTGGGCGATCGCAAAAATGGCGAAAATTCCGGCACAATTGTGCAATACGTTGCTGTACTGTGTCAAGAAATTCAAGAAACTAAAAATTTAGGCGCATCTCTGAAAACAGTTTTTTTTGGTGGGGGCACGCCTTCGCTGCTTTCAGTCAGTCAGTTGAGCAATATTTTAGAGACTCTCGACAGCAAATTTGGGATTGCTGCTGAGGCGGAAATTTCTATCGAAATAGACCCGGGTACGTTTTCTTTAGAACAGTTGCGGGGATATGCAGCGGCGGGAGTAAATCGAGTTAGTTTGGGAGTGCAAGCTTTTCAGGATGAATTGCTGCAAGCTTGCGGGCGATCACACTCGGTAGCCGAAATTTTTGAAGCAGTAGAAATAGTGCGCTCGGCTGGTATTGTCAATTTCAGTTTAGACGTAATTTCGGGACTGCCTCACCAAACTTTAGAAAACTGGGAAGCTTCCCTGAAATCGGCGGTGGAAATTTCCCCGACTCACCTGTCAAGTTACGACTTAATTGTTGAGCAGGGAACTGCTTTCGGGCGCTACTTTGAAGCAGGCGCGCAGCCGCTACCAGCAGATGAAACCGCTGCTCAAATGTACCGTTTAGCACGGGAAATTCTGACGGGGGCTGGCTACGAACATTACGAAATTTCTAATTACGCTCGCTCGGGCTATCAGTGCCGCCACAACCGCGTTTATTGGGAAAATCGCCCTTATTACGGTTTGGGAATGGGGGCGGCGAGTTACGTGGAAGGCCGAAGGTTGACTAGACCTCGCAAAACTCAAGAATATTATCAGTGGGTGCGATCGATCTCTTCTGTCACTTCTGAAGCTACCCCAAAAGTTGGGGGGGAAACTCAGCCTGATATTGAACCAGCAATTGAGCAAAATTTTCAAGTCTCAGAAAATGACATTTTGTTAGAAACGCTGATGCTAGGTTTGCGTTTAGCAGAAGGAGTTAGCCTGTCGGCGCTGACTCAAAAGTTTACTCAGCAAACGGTTGATAAAATTTGGCATTGTTTGCAGCCCTACTGGCGGCAAGGATGGGTGGAAATTATAAGTGCGGATGAGGCGATTCCCTACGGGATAGCTCCGCTTCACGCAACTTTAGGCGAGGTGACGAAACTGCCGCTTTCGGGCAATTTGAGGTTGAGCGATCCCGAAGGTTTTTTATTTTCTAATACAATTTTAGCCGATTTGTTCAGCAAGTTAGGCGAGGATAATTAGCTCTGTCTGAGGAAGTATATCCCATGCCAGCGCGATCGTTGCTAAAGCCGGGGCCGCCAATGCGGCTCGAAAGAAATTCAATTGCTCCCTAGCTTTATATTGTCAAAAATGACCTATTTTCTATCGATCCCTAAACAAATCTTAAAGGCGAACTAAGCCTTGAGATAGACGCAGGGACTGAGATGCGGCTGTCATACTTGAGAGCGAAGATTTAAAAAATACTTTGATGGAAAATCTAACTCTCGAACGCAACAACATCCACAGCAAGCCGAATCTGGTAATTAAGGAGCGCGACTGCAATCCGACTTCTCAGTGTAATTTTTGCGGTCACTATAAAGTGCAAAGAGGTTCAGTCGGTCACTGTCAATTGTTGAACGCACCTGTTCGGGGAGGATGGAAATCTTGCGCTTTAGCAATGCCGCCTTTTGCACCTACTTGGGAGCACGTGGAAGGCGCCAAGGTTGCCTCGGGGGTCTTTATTAATTAATTAAAAAAAAGGTTTAAAAATTTTTTTTGAACTGGTGATATGCTATAGTAAGCTTAGGCCAGTTGTTCTTCGATAGCACACTTTTCCAAACAAGTTAAAAACATGAATTTGACACTGACTCAGGTAATTTCAGAACCTCAAGCCCGCATTTTGTGTTGGTATCTTAATAATACTAATAAAGTGCAAATTGCTCGGATTACAAATATTCCTAATTGGTATTTTGAGCGGACGGTTTTTCCAGGGGAACGTTTTTTGTTTGAAGCGCTGCCAGAAGCTCAGTTAGAAGTTTGCAGGAGTGCGGAGACGGGTGCTATTGTGTGCGAGCGAATTTTGTGCGATCGGCTGCGAGTTGAAGAATTAAGCACGGCTGATTGAAGATAATTCCCCAGACTTACCAAGGAGAAACCCGGTTTTTTCAGACACCAGGTTTCTCGTTTGGATGATAAAAACTTATTGGGCGATCGCACTCGCCACCCCAGAAACCCGGTTTGTTCGTATATTTCTCGTTATTAAGCCTAAAATTCGTAGAAACCCGGAATAAGCGCCCTAATGCGTCAGCCCTGAAACTGTCAGAAGTGTTGATCTAAGCTAAATTAGATAAAATCCAACACTCTTCAATATAAAAACCCGATGTCCCTCACCGAAAAAATCCTCTCCCAAATGCCAGGAGACGCCCTCGGAGGCCTGCGAAAGGTCGATCGACTCTGGGAAAACCTCAAACAAAACACCGCACCAGCACCGCAAGCAGTCAAACACAGCCAACAACCCCTCGAAACCCTCGACTTCGACATAGTTATCGGCGGCGGAACCCTAGGAATATTAATCGGTACAGCCTTAGTCCTGCGGGGTTGGCGAGTAGCCTTGCTAGAACGCGGCATCCTGAGAGGACGCGAGCAAGAATGGAACATTTCTCGCAAAGAATTAGACGCATTCTTAGAACTAAATTTGCTATCTGTTGAAGAGATAGAAAAAGCAATAGCCACCGAATACAACCCAGCCCGCATCAGCTTTGCCAACACCCCCGACATCTGGATTTCTGGCGTACTAAACATCGGAATAGATCCTGTTTACCTCCTCGAAACCCTCAAGCAGCGATTCCTCCAAGCTGGCGGCAAATTAAGTGAAAATACATTATTTAAAACAGCTACAATTCACCCTGATGGAGTCGCCATAGAATCGGTTAGTACCGATATCCAAGCTGCTACAACTTTATTTAAAACCCGATTATTTTTAGACGCAATGGGACATTTTTCGCCCATTGTCCGCCAAGCAAGACAAGGCAAAAAACCCGACGCCGTATGTTTAGTAGTCGGGAGTTGCGCTCAAGGATACCCCAAAAACGACACTGGCGATATATTTGCATCCTTCACCCCAATGCAAAATCAGTGCCAATATTTTTGGGAAGCATTTCCAGCCAGAGACGGTCGCACCACCTACTTATTTACCTACATAGATGCCGACACAGAAAGATTCAGTTTAGAAACATTATTTGAAGACTATTTGCGCTTACTTCCCCAATATCAAAACGTCGAACTCGAACAGTTAAAATTCCAAAGAGCACTTTACGGATTCTTCCCCTGCTATCGCCAAAGTCCTCTAAAAACGCCTTGGAATCGCATACTCCCAGTCGGAGATAGCAGTGGTAGCCAATCCCCCCTCAGCTTCGGCGGTTTCGGGGCAATGGTACGCCACCTCACACGCTTGACTCTAGGAATTGAGGAAGCTTTGACAAGCGATAGTCTCGACAAAAATTCCCTCGCACTTTTGCAACCCTATCAGCCGAATCTATCAGTTACCTGGTTGTTTCAGCGTTCAATGAGTGCTGGGATGAATCAAAAAATAGACCCCCATCAAATCAATCAACTTTTGGCGGCCGTCTTTCAGGTAATGGAAGAGTTGGGAGAACCGGTTCTCAAACCGTTTCTCCAGGATATCGTGCTGTTTCCGGCTTTGTCAAAAACCCTGTTTAAAACAGCAGTTAGCCATCCCGGATTAGTTATGAAAATTATCCCGCAGGTTGGAGTAGCTAATTTGCTGGATTGGATGGTTCATTATGTAAATTTAGGAATTTATACGGGATTGCAGCCTTTGGGGAAAGCCGTAGAACCGCAGGTGAAAAATTTAGCACCCGGACAGCAATACTATTTTCACCGATTAGTTGAAGCGTGGCAATACGGCGCTGGAGGCGATTATTAAGTGAACAGGCTCTCTGGCCTGTTCCACAATAAAATTGATTGTAGCACGGGCCGGAGAGCCTGTTTGTGATATATGAGTTGTGAGTTATTAAGGAGCTATAACTACTAAAGCTTGAGAAATCACTCGGAATTTTGCAGGCGTGTAAGTTGTGATTTCACCGTCGGTATTAATCGGACGGCGTTTGCTAGTATTAACCTCAAATTATTGAGCGTGCAAGGCGCGAACGTTAGGCCAACTGGTATGATTTCCTTGCCTCATAGCCGGCAGCAAAGCAATGATTTCCCACCAGTCTTTTGTTTCCAAACTATACAAATTTAGTCGCCCGTCGTCGATTGTGGCATCCTCGGCAACTGTCATGCCACCGCCATAGTAGCGGCCGTTGCCAATGGGAATTTGAATAGTTTTAACATTAAAAGATTAGTCTTTTACCTTAATTTGTACTCTAAACGGTCGCGGTGACAAAATGGTCTACAAAGCAGTAAAAGCATAGGCGAAAACTCCCCAACGCTGCTTTACGTCTTTAGTCAGCCGCTGGCTAATTTGCACGCTCAATCCCAAACTCGCCACATTAAAAAAATGTTGGCAGTTAACCCAACCCAAGTCTATTAGCCGAACTTTACCGCTGGCAATTACTTGACAAGCTGCGGATAAATCTGTAGGAATTTCCAGAGTGCGTGCCAAGTCGTTAGCAGTTCCCATCGGCAAAATACCCAAGGGTAACTTGGTGTCTATCAAACCTTCTATGGCGCTGTTGAGAGTTCCGTCGCCACCGCCGATTATTACTAATTTAACTCGATTTTGGTAGCGGCGAATAGTGTCGGGAAGTTCGCGGGCGTGGTCAGTAGATTCTACAATTAACTCAAAACCCAGTGCTTCTAATTCTACAGTGGCTTGAGATAATAGGTTTTGCCATTTTCGGGAGTGCTGGTTTACTAAAAGTAGAGGTTTCTTCATTTGTTAATTTTTAATTAGTAATATTGAGTGTTTTTAATTACAAAAAGTATACCTTGATGCCTTAACGGGATTAAATTAATGCTTTACTTCCATTTTACCAGTTATGATGGATTGACAAAAATGTCAAAAAATGGATAATTGTAGCAAAAGATTCCTAAAAAGTACCTCCCGCTCTGACCTAGCAGCAAAAAACCTCGCTTCTCGATCAAACTTAATTTAAAATCATGTGTAATATTTTAGAAAAAGCGCAAGTCGCTGCCGATCGCCAAAACTGGCCTGGGCTAGTCGAATGCTTGCAGCAAGTGACAGCAAACGGCAGTAAGGCGCAGGAACAACACATTTTAGAGCAAGCTGTCAGTTTAGCAATACAAGCCTTGGAATGGGGCGATTTTCAAGACCGCTGGGAAATTGCTAAAGTATTGCCCAATCTGGGAAATGGCGCGATCGCACCTTTAATTGCCGTACTTGAAGACGAAGACGCAGACACGGAACCCCGGTGGTTCGCCGCCCGTATTCTCGGAAAGTTCGATCGCCCGGAAGTGATTCAAGCTTTAGTAGAATTGGTCAAAAATTCCGACGAAGAATTGAGCCAAATCGCCGCCGAAACCCTAGGGAATTTCGGCCCGACAGCCATAGAATCCCTCGCAACTCTCCTACTCCAAGAAGACTCGCGACAGTTTGCAACAGCAGCACTCGCCCAAATTCGGCGCACCGAAACCATCGTACCGCTGTTGAGCGTAGTCGGAGACTCTCAAGTTGCTGTGCGGGCAGCCGCAATCGACGCCCTGAGCTGCTTTCACGACTCCCGCATCCCGCCGATACTGGTAGCAGCGCTCAAAGATCCGGCGACAGCAGTCAGAAAAGAAGCCGTGCGAGCTCTCGGCGCGCGCGCCTATTTAGATGCAGAATTAGATTTAGTTAATTTGCTCAAACCTTTGCTTTCGGACATTCGATTAGAAGTTTGTCAGCAAGTGGCGATCGCGATCGGGCGAGTGAAAACCGATGCTGCAGCGGCTGCTTTATTTGAATTGCTGCGATCGCCCACAACTCCCGTTGAATTGCAAATCGAAACGGTGCGCGCCCTAAGCTGGATGGATACCGCAACCGCTTTAGCATATTTACATCAGACATTAATGGCGCAGTTTACTAACATAAATTCTACTGTTTATCAAGAGATAGTCACTGTTTTATGGCGAGTAGAAAAGCCGGAATTAAAAGCTGTTGCTGCTGAAATTCTGATTGATTTGGTGAAAACAGGTCATCCGGCCGTGCAGGAGGCAGTTAGCAAAAAATCTTTAGCTTTAGGTTTAGGAAAATTAGGAGATATGAGAGGGCTAGATGCTCTGATTTCAATGTTGGGCGACGCAGACAGCAGCGTCAGGCTGCACTGCATGGCAGCGCTCAAACAGCTAGGTGCTGCCGAGGCCAGACAGAAATTAGAAAACTTAGTTAAGCAAGAGAGTCTCGAACCAAGATTGAAACAAGGAATTGCGATCGCCCTGCAAGAATGGCAGCAGAATTAATCAAAAGATTAAATACCCAACTCTCCAACTTCTTGAAAAAGTCAGGGATATAATAGCGATCGCATCTTTCTTCTTCCTGATCTCCGTTACATCCGTTACAAAATCCGTAGCCGAACTTCCTTCCGCTATATCATCGATTTTCTTTGTGAATTTGGGCGATCGCACTTGTCACCCGCTCTAAATCTTCATCAGTTAAATTAGAGCCAGAAGGCAAACAAAGCCCGTATTCAAATAACTCTTGGCCCACCCCACCTTCAATACATTCGCAATTAGCAAATACTGGTTGTAAGTGTAAAGGTTTCCAAACCGGACGAGCTTCTATTTTCTCTTGAGCAAGTGCTAGGCGAACTTGTTCTCTATCTGCACCGAAAGCTGCCGGATCGATCGTTAAACAAGTCAGCCAGCGAGTAGCTTTTCCAAAAGCAGCTTCCGGCATAAATTCAATTCCAGGCAAGTTTCCTAAAGCTTGTTTATAAAAGTCAAAATTGCGCCGTCTCGCTTCAACTCGCTCCTCCAAAACCCGTAATTGACCGCGACCAATTCCCGCCAAAACATTGCTGAGACGATAATTGTAGCCAATTTCTGAATGTTGGTAATGAGGAGCGGGGTCACGGGCTTGTGTTGCCAAAAAACGAGCTTTTTCTACCAGTTTTTGGTCATCGGAAACTAACATTCCGCCGCCGGAAGTGGTGATAATTTTATTACCGTTGAATGAGAAAATGCCGATTTTACCAAAGCTTCCAGGCGATCTATTTTTATAGCTAGCCCCTAGAGATTCGGCCGCATCTTCTATTAGCGGAATTTCATAAGCATTGCAAGCTTCCAGAATTGGGTCGAGATCGCAACTTTGACCGTAGAGGTGTACGATCACAACAGCTTTGGGTAATTTACCAATTTTTGCTCGTTTGTCAAGTGCTTCTCGGAACAAATCGGGGTTGAGATTCCAAGAAGTGCGATCGCTATCGATAAAAACTGGTTTGGCGCCAAGATAAGTAATCGGGCTAGCAGTTGCAATAAAAGTCAGAGTCGAGCAAAAAACCTCATCTCCTGAACCGACACCAATTAATTGTAAAGCCAAATGCAAAGCTGCGGTACCGGAACTAACAGCCGCTGCGTGTTTAGCGCCAACTACCTCGCAGAATTCTTGCTCGAAAGCATCCACATGGGGGCCGACAGGAGCGATCCAGTTGGTGTCAAAGGCTTCTTTGACGAACTCCTGTTCGAGGGAACCCATGTGAGGTGTTGAGAGGAGGATTTGTTTGTTCATTTTATCTTCAGTTGGGAGATGGATAGGCAAAAAAAAGTTTGACTTGAGGAGTTCTTTAGGCTGAATATGTAAAAAATTGACCCGCACTCCCACTAAATAATTATATTTTTCTTTGTGTCGTTTTAGTGTGTTATAAACTTAGCAATCTGAGAAGCCCGGGGATTTAACCCCGGGCTCATAGCTTAAGTCTTTTTTAAAGGACTCTCTAAAATCTTTAGTCGTTTTAATAAAGGAACCGCTACCGGATATCACTGTTAGTTTTGGAATCGTCAAGCACATCTGTGTATTCAGGGGCTGTAGCATAACCTTCTTGGTTAATCCCGTCTCTTTTCAAGACTTTCAATACTGTCAGAAACAGAATTTTCAAATCTAACCACAGAGTCCAATTATCGACATAGCAAACATCAAGTTTAAATTTAGCATCCCAGCTAATAGCATTGCGACCATTGACTTGAGCCAAACCGGTAATTCCAGGCATAACTTCGTGGCGACGTGCTTGTTCTGGAGTATAGCGATCGAGGTATCTGACGAGTAAAGGACGAGGCCCAACAAAACTCATGTCACCTTTGATAACGTTCCAGAGTTGAGGGAGTTCGTCCAGACTGGTTTTGCGAAGAAATTGACCGAGGGGTATGAGACGCTGTTCGTCGGGTAGCAAATTGCCATCAGCATCGCAATCGCTGGTCATCGTGCGAAACTTGTAGAAATTGAAAACGCGACCGTTTTTACCGGGACGGGGTTGGCAGAAAAAGATTGGCCCGCCCATGCGGATGTAAATGGCGATCGCCACCATTAATATTACGGGAGAGAAAACTGCCAGCGCGATCGCCGCCACTAATCTATCTAATACTGCCTTGAGCAGTCTGCTGTATTTACTGAAACTCTTGGTAGCACCTTCTGAATTCATGATTACAATCCTTTTGAGCTTAAAAAATCTGTCAATTCATTCACGAATATTTTTCAACTTTAGGTTCTTAAAAGAAGAACTCTAATTCGCTATCGCCCTCAACTTCAGAACCGGCTTTATTACCGCACTTAAGACAAAGTTCATGAATCGATCATAAAATTGTCTCTAGTTCAGCCAAGGAAAGAATTGTGCGATCGGCTTCGTAGCCCGGTGCTGCTGGAGTTTTGGAATACTCTCCATTTTGGCGATCGATTTGAACAGTCCGCCAACTCAGTTTCTTTGCCGTGACGAAATCTTTGTGAGGATTATCTCCTACATAGACGCATTCTGAGCCTTGAAACCCCGTTAATTCCATCACTTTTAAGTATGGCACTGGGCTGGGCTTCCAGTTTTCTCTACCGTATTCATCGCTGTAAATGATAGTATCAAAGCTGTTTGCTATGTGCAATGCTTCTACTTTATTGCGTTGAGTGGTTAGGTAGCCATCTGTGATCGCGCCTAGTTTTTTGTGGCCTTTAAAATAATCGATCGCCCAACGAGCATCGCTATACAGAGATATCTGCGGCTTATGTTTTCGATAAATTTCGATGAGTTCCTGAATTATTTGAGGGTCATCCTCAATGCCAATTTCTGCTAAAACTAAATTAAAAATTTTGCCTCGGTTTCCTTGTGCAAAAAACTTCCAAGCGACTTCAAAAAATCCTGGAACCGCATATTTATTTAGTATCCACTCACCGACTGCTTGAAATCCGCTCCGCACAAATTCGCGTTCGGGGAACAGAGTATCATCTACATCAAAAACGATAATTTTAATCATTCGATCATTTCCTTTGTTACAAAAATTGCCTCGTCGTACCGCAGCATGACAACTCCATCCTGCCAATCGTCAATTTTAATTTCAAGGTTCTTCCCCAAAACCATTTCGATAATCCAGAGAGGGAAATTAGCACCGGCTTGAAATGCGAGCGGAAATCCTCCGCCAAAACGTGGATTAATTTCAATAAATTTAATCTCACCGCTGGCTAGCAAAAAACATTGCACCGTAATGCAGCCTATCGCACCGGGCAATGACTCAGCCACCTTTTTTCCCGCCTCAATCAAGGCGGCATTTTTCACTGTTATGCCCTTACTAATTTCCCCAGCTCTGGTTTCAATGCGGAGCCGGGGAACCACCGATCGCACCTTTCCTTGGAAATCCACTAAAATATCTAATGTGTATTCTTCACCTATGAGAAATTCCTGAATAATCGCATTAGCAATGTACTCTCTAAAAAATTCCAACTCTTTAGGATTTCTGACCTGATTTACTCCCACACTGCAACTGCCCTTCGCAGGTTTAATCAGAAAAGGATAGCAGGCGTTAAAATCTGCGAGAATTTTGTCTCCATCTAACAATTCAGGGGTGGGAACACCAATCTCTTTGAAAAACTTAAAAGTATTACGTTTGTCATAACAAATCTCATTTGTTTCAGGAGAACAGACGAGTATGGTAACGCCTTTCGCTTCAAATTTCTGTCGGTGAAGCGAGAGCAAATAAAGTTCCGGGTCGATCAGCGAAATCAGCAGCTTAATTTGATGTTTTTCACAAATTCCTAGCAAAATGTTAATGTAATTGGCATCGGTAATGCGGGGAACAAGTTCTGAAACATCAGCCGCGAAAGCAGCAGGAGAATTTTTCTGAGAATCTGTCGTGACAATAGTGCCAGGAACTCCTAGATTGCTCAAAACTTTTTTGAAGGATTGAATTAGTGCTACCCTTCTGCCTGCACTGGTGAAAAGAATGTTGAAAGAATCCATAAGTTTCTAAAATTGTTGAGTTTTAGGTAAAAATTCTGGCATCTTTGGGTATTTGCTCTGACTGATTCCTTCTTGCTTAAACACTTCGATCAAAGAGCGTTGCATAATGAGAGTATGAATAAAGGAGATATCCATTCAATCCCCAACGCCCGCCCAAATTCAAAGCGCAATCCACTGGCTATGGAGCTTGATAATGCTTCGGTTGCAAGATAAGTTTTTTAATTTACCTCTCCTTGGCACCAACTTCTTGATATATTTCATCGTATCGTTCTAATGTTGCTTGAACACTGAATTTTCCCTCCACATAGGCTGGTCCTGCTTTCCCCATTTGTTGGCGCATATTTGGGTCGTCAAGCAGCAGCGAGATCGCTTGAGCAAAATCTTCTGGCTCGTCTACTGTTGCTAACAGTCCCGTTTCACCTTCTCTAATGACTTCCGTTACTGGTGAGATTCTGCTTCCAATCACAGGGCATTGTAATGCCATTGCTTCTAGATACACTAACCCCAATCCTTCAAATCGTGTAGACAAGACAAACACATCCAAGCTAGACATTAACTGCATCACCTGCTCAGTATTTAAAGCTCCTGCAAATTTCACCTTCTCTGCTATTCCTAACGAATGTGCTAATGCTTCCAACTCAGGCAATAACGATCCAGAACCAGCAATAATAAAAGTTACAGATGAATATCTCTGTAGAACGAGTGCAGCCGCTCGAATAAATGTATCCATCCCTTTTTGATAAACTAGCCGTCCGACGCTTCCGACTAGCATATCAGTTTGAGGGATCGCATACTGTTCCCTCACTTTCTTTGTATCTGCATTAAAATTTTTGAACTGAGAAATTGAATCGAAACTTAAACCGACAAGTTTAAGTTTGGACTCGTCTTTAAAGCGGTATCGAATCGCTTCTTGGTGGGTGAAATCCGATATAAACAAAATGCGATCGCAAGCAAGAGAAGCTACTTTTTCTAAAAGAATAAACATCTTCTTTTTCATTCCATAGTTATATCTTTGGAACTCGAAACCAAGCACTGTATGTATAATATTGGGACATCCAGCAGCCTTCGCAGCCGCCCGTCCTATGAAACCAGCTTTAGAAGTAAATGTGTGAACCAAGTCATAATTATTTGACTGAATCAATTTTGTCAAACTCCAAAAAGCCATTACATCTTTAGATAATAAAATTTTCCTAACAAAGGGAATTTCATGAACAACGAAGTCTGCCTCACGCAATTTATCTACAGCAGATTTGGCATCTGCAAAGCTCTCAAATGAGCAAGCAAAAGAGATGTCATGCCCTTTATCCCGTTCATACTTTGCAATCGATAGCAAAAAAGCATTGGCAGTAGCAGATGTAGTACAAACAAATAGCATTCGCATCGTTATATAGCCTCTTAGATAGATTGGTTTTTCTTTTCAATCCAGGCTTCTGTTTGCTCTCGCACGTAGCGATAAAATATGAGCCTCTGCTGTTGGAGAACTTCCTCGGTATACTCTTTGGCTTTCTCTAAGTTACGCGCTGACATTCGTGCCATGCGATCAGGGTTAGCGATCACCTCCCGGATTTTAGCTGCCAAGGCTTCCACATCGCCCGGGGGTACTAGATATTCTGCTGGCAAAAGTTCTGGAAAGCCTCCGACTGTTGAGCCAATACAAGGCAGTGCTCTCGCCATTGCTTCTACCATTGCCCTAGGTAATCCTTCTTGATGGGAAGGTAAAACGAAAATATCTGCTCGATCTAACTGCGCCCGTACTACTTCCCCAGCCTGTAATTGACCGAGAAAAATTGCTCTTTCTCCTATTCCCAATGCCTGAGCTTGTGCCTCTAGTTCTCCTCTGTACTGACCATTACCTATCAAAATTAGCTGAATATCTAATCCGTCACGCACACAAACTGCAACAGCATTAATCAACACATCAGGTGCTTTATAAAGTTGAGCCATTGTTCCCACAAAAATGAGAGTAAAGGGGGCTGTTTTTTCCTGGTAGTAACGGGGCTGGGACACGAAGGTTTCTTCACCCAGTTCCACATCGGATACACCGATCGAAAAATTCTGGCAAGGATAGCGTTTTTGTAGCGCGTCTTGAGTCACATAAGCCGCCGCTGATGCCTCAAGACATTGATCCCGCAACCTACGGGGAGAGTACCAACGTAAAAAAGGTCGAACAGGACTCTTGATAGAACCAGGTGCAAAAGAATCATAGGGATCGGCTACCACCTCTACGGCATAAGGATGACCTGTTTTCACTAACATTGGTTGGATGCAGGAAGCAATCATGCCACCTACCCTGAGAATCACAGCATCCCTATGTCCTACTGACTTTTGGGCAGCTTGCTGAACAGCCCAAGCTTTGATAAGATATTGCCAAGGGCCGATATAGTAAGGGATTGGAAAACAGGAAACTCCTTCTCCCTCGACTCTTTGCCAGTCGGAAGGGACATGAGAGACATCCTTGACACGCGCGACAACGCAGACTTGATCAAATACATCCAGATATCGCTTCCAAAACGAATAGGCAAAACCTACAAGTGTCCAAATTGCACCATCTGGGGTGCGTTCAAAGCGAGCTTCCAGAGCTACAACAACTTTCATTGTTTTTGTTAAACGTAAATAATATTTAATTATACAGGCTCGTCAATCGGAACTCGCTGATCGGGAATTTTAATAAATATTGTAATATTTATTCATATAATTAAGGGGGTGATTAACATTTATGGATACAGATGGATTCTCTAAGATATTAAAAAATTATTTTGGAGATTATTTTAGCCTAAAATAACACTTATGAAATTTAATTTTCCCAATTATTCCATCCCGACACTTCTGTTACTCCTGTTCTGTGGGGGGACTCTTTCCTGTTTTTTATGGCATTTTTTATCTGGGGCAACTTCTCTCGAATCTGCTCACATCAAAAAAAAACCTCCAGAGAAAAATAGTATTCATCAGAACATCAAGACAGTTCCGGTTTCCACTACATTGCCGAAGCGATTTTCTGTGAAAGATTTGGGTGCATTAGGCAATGGAATCGCAGATGATACTCAAGCTATTCAAGCTACAATTGATCGCGTTTATAAAAGAGGAGGAGGGATTGTCTTTTTTCCCAAAGGGACTTATATAGTTAAAATTAATCCCTCTAAAGCTCAGGCTCTAATTATTCGTACTAAAATCATTTTCCAAGGAGAAAACAATAGAAATACTATTATTAAATTAGCAGATAAGCAAGGCAATTATGACTCAATTTTAGCAGGTGCAATATACCATTCCGATTTGTCAGATTTTGCCATGTATGATCTTGCTATTGATGGCAATTCCTCTCAAAACCCTGTTTTTTTGTCATCTGATTTTAGTGGAGGTAAATTCCGATTTGCTGTACGCATTTTTTGGGGGCGGAGAATTCATATTGAGCGCTGTCGATTTACCAATCAAAATAATGTTAATACAATTACGGTCAATGGAGAAGAATCTGTCTCAGATGTTCTGATTAAAGATAATATTTTTGAATCGATCGGTGGTGGTAAAATAGATTACGATCATTCAACAATTTATAGTCACGGAAAACGAGTACAAATATTGAATAATACATTTGATAGCCGAGACGGGGCAGGTACTTATGGAGCGAGAACAGCCATTGAAATTCATGGAGATGAACATATTGTCAAACAGAATGTAATTGAAGGTTTTATTTATGGAATAAATATCACAGGAATTGCTCAAAGTTCCAATCATCAAATAATTACTGATAATTTGATCAAAAACGCTCATACAGGTATGGTAATATGGTCATACTTTGGTTATGGTAATACAACAAATCCTGCCCTTAGTAATTGCATGATTACTAACAATAAAATTATCCTGAATATTAATGATTGGCGTCAACTCTGGGGGGATTATCCAAACATTGGTATTTCGCTACAACCAAATTCAGATGCTCCTATTTCTAACTTGAATATTATTCGCAATCAAATTACTTTTACTAATTTTTATGGGACTGGACGTAGGAGTGATAGTCTCGGCAATGGTATTACTTTATGGAGAAATGCGGCACCCAACATAGAAATAGCAAAACTTCGCATTATTGGTAACAAAATTGAAAATTCTTTGGCAGCGGGGATTTATATATCAACACCTATTAAATCCGGAGATATTTCCGAAAATTTAATTATTAACTCTGGTCAAGTTCAGGATTATTTTCACGAAGATTATCGGGCGGCGATTATTCTGAATGGAATGTTTGAGAACATAAAGATTAATAAAAACTTAATGAGGGATGATCGGATTCATAATACAATGACCGGAGGGATTTATTGGTTTGGCGACTGCGTAGCCAACTGTCAAGCAAAAGGAAATATTTTGCAGATGAAAAGTTCCGTTAAATTAGAAGTTTTTCAGACGAAATCAAGTCGAGCAAATTCCTTTGATGTCTCTCCTTAAGAAAACTTAACTCTCATTTTATAAATCCCTTTGAACCAAGCCTACGAAGGAAAAATACGCAAAAGAAAGGAATAAAAGAATACCAGATTAAAGGACGCGCCATTAGGGCAGATTCAGCACGTGCATAGAAAAGGAAAGAAGAAGTAAAACTAGCTACCATTGCCATTTTCGCGGGGTCCCGTGAGCGGTCGGCCCAGAGGACTAATTTAGCAAAGAAAAAACCTAATACACCAAGGGCAATTGGGGCTCCAAACAAACCAAAATTAAGATAAGCTTCCGCGATAAAAGAATATCCTAAACCACCTCCACGGGCTGCAAAATCAGGCCTAACAGCCCATGTTAGCCACCTCCCTGGAACACCACGAGCTATGGTAGGATGAAGTTTCCAAAACAGGTTAGGAACCAGGGTAAGAAGAGCATACAAATACTCAGATCCCCATTGAAATTCTCGGAATCTTGGTACTAATTCGATCGTGTATGCGATCGTATTCATCGAACCACCCATCTCCAACAACACCGCGACCAAAGGATTATTAATGGAGGTGAAAGTATTTAACAAAGTATCAACAGATAAACGGTCTTCACCTCTTGAATCTCTACTAGCTCCCACTAAAGGAAAAACAATCAACAGCATAAATGCACCCACACTCCCTAAAAAAACTTTAGAAATGGGGCGAATTAATTGATGCCATAACCAAGCAAAACTAAGTAATGGCATGACTGCGACATTTCTTTGACCTAAGAAAAAATAGATTATGGCGTAGAGTAAGATTAATATACTGGCTAAATATTTTTCCTTGACATTGTTTCCACTTCCAGCCAATAAAAACATAGCCGATGGAACCAGAAACCCTGCTAAAATCGCCGGAGCCGTATCAAAACTGGTAGCCTCATTTTGCTGGTAAAGGGCAAAATAGCCGCCAGAAAGAACGATCCTCAGCGAATTTTGTAGAATCAAGAGAGAAGGTAAAAAAGAGATTGAAAAAAAGAGCCAACCGACTTGACTGATTTCTTTGTCTTTTCTGGGATTATTAGCCGCTTTTTGTTGAGGATTAACTTGGATGGGGGCGACACTGATTTGAAAGGCACTCATTAAAGCCCCCAAATGAAAAAGGGCTAACCCTATCACTACAAGAAATATGGTTAGTAATATGGTTTCCGAGGAAAATTCTCCCTGTAAAATGCCTGTTTCATTGAGATTAAAAACTTCAAGAATTACTTGTCCACCATTAAATAATAATGCCGATATGAAAAAGAGAATGTAAGGACTGAATAAACTTTGGGTTACTATATACCATGACCAAAACACCCAAACTGTCAGTCCAAGAAGAAAACAGGAGCATGGATAAATGAGAGTATCTGCTTGTAAGGAGGATTCCTGATAGAATGAGGAAGATACAATAAGAAATATAATGACACAAGAGTGAGCAACAATTGCCAATAGACAGGTGGGATCGGGGTTGACTCTATTTGTGTTATTGAGGGTCATAGATTTTGGTGAATTCTTGGACACTATAGGCAATATTAAAAGAACTATTTTTCATACTTTTGAGGCTTTCGGCTTGGGGATAGAGGAACTTAAGAGAAGGACTTTCTAAAACAGCTTTCGCCCACTCAGATGCGCCTTGAGAAAGACTGAGACGTTTGATCAGGGGTTTGACTCGATCTAGTTCCTCAGTAATAACATCCGATAAAATCAAAGGAAGTCCCGCGGCTTGTGCTTCCATACCAACTACAGGTAATCCTTCATGGAAGGATGGCAAGAGAAAGACATCCATCACACTTTGCATTAATTGGGGAACATCCGATCGCAATCCCGCCAAAATTACATAAGGAGTTAACCCCATTTGTTTAATTATATCCTCAATTACAGGCCGCAGAGAACCATCTCCTATTAACAACAAACGAGTAAGGGGTTCTTTTTGAATAACCGCTGCCGCAATTTCTAATAAAAATAAATGATTTTTTTGTTCTTCAAAACGACCAACATGACCTAGAACAAACGCGTCTTTTGGAATTCCTAACTCCTGACGCAATGCCAGTCCATCCACGGGGGTTTGAAAAGGAGTTAAATCAACCCCACAATAAAGCACTCGCCACCGGGGGTCTTTTGACCAATCTTGACCAAAAAGTGATGCCCCGGCAAAACCACTCGCCGCTAAACCTGTTGTAGCATAACGTGAAATAGCTCCTTTCATTAAATTCAGATATATTCGTCGTAAAAAATTCACATGAGCATCTACCTCGGAAGTATCGTTATGACTATGCGCGATGCGGATCGGTACTCCCACCTGCTTTGCCAACCAAAGAACGTAACCGCTGAAGTGGTGAACGTGACTGTGAACAACATCATAGGGCCCGTATTCGCGTAAAATTCGTTTAAAGTTGCGATCGTACAGCCAAGGTTTTGCAGGACTGAGACAGGGGATAATCTTGCTACCAAGAGCACGAGCTTCATCATCGTAAGGACAGGGTTTCTCAGTGTGAACCACAAAGTCCATATGGAAGCGATCGCGATCGATATTTCGCAAAACGTGCATCAGCCAAGTTTCTATGCCGCCCCGATTCATGCCGCCGACGACATGAAGAATACGGATGGGAGGCTGCTTAGTCGATATTTGATTTTGTTCCTTGATATCTGTCGAGTCTGTATAGTGCATAAGCAATGACTGCCAAACTAAAAACTGCTTGAACGATCGCCCCAACGATCAGCGCGATCGCCGCCCCTCGGACTCCCTGTGCTGGAATTAACCAGAAACAAGCGATCGCAGAACTCCCCGTTACCAAAACAAACAAAGGCATTTGCACCCGAAAGTATCTAGCTGCCGTTATCCCATAACCCAAAAAGGCAGAAACGTACCAAATACCCGCAGCCACCATCAGCCATAGGAACAAATCTGCTCTATCGGCATATTCCGGTTTATAAAGTAAAGTTAAGATTGGTTTGCCGGCAACAGCGGCGACAAAAACGCCTCCCGCACCTAACATCAAGCCAACCCCCACCAGCTTGAGCAAAAGTGTGCGAAAAGCAATGCTATTTCCCGCTGCATAATATTTTGCTAGTCGCGGACTTGCAGACTCCGCTAGCGCACTCACTACCATCTGTCCAACCACCATCAGGTAAGACATGGCAGCGAAAATGCCCAGTTCCCGTTCGCCCAAATATCGCTCGATAAAGTATCGAGGAATATTAGTATTCAGCGAAATCAACATCATCACAAAACCCAGAGGTAAAGCAAGCCAAACTAACTTGCCCAAAATTTTTCCATCCCAGCGGGGATACAAGGGATTTTGGCTGGTTGCAGTTTCAGCATCGGCAACTAATAAATCTTCTCTCTCTCTCCCATGCAAGGAATTCTTTAAAATTAATCTACCATTGCGAAGATCCCAGCCGAATAGGACTAAACCCCAGGCAACTGCTAATCCGATCGCTCCCCCTACAACACTCCCAGTCAGGGAAACTCCGATGCCTAAAAGTAACAGCGATAAAGGGCCTTTAATCATTAGGGCGATCGCTATTCGATCCATCCGTTCGTGTTGTTGAATCAGTCCGTAAAACACGTCGCTGATCGACTCGAAGGCCTTGGCTAAGGCGATCGCCAAAATCACCAACGAAGTCTCCCAGCGATATCCAGCTTTGAGCGTAATTCCCGCAATTATCAAAAGTGCTAACCCAGTTCCAATTAACCTCAGACCCAGATAATCACTGAAAACATAGTCCCCTTTTGCATCCGTCGCTTGGATACCTCGCAGTTGCAGATTAGTAAACATGATAACAGGCGCTGTCACCGCCAGACCCAAGGTAAATTGACCCACCATTTCAGGACTGCCTAATTTAGCAAGCACCACCAACATCCCCCACTGGGAAGCCGCATAAATGAGGTTTCCCGTGAAAGTCCAGGAAAAATTTCGGCGTAGTGTTAGTGGTTTCAACTGTTGCATTAGTAGCTAATTGCCTGCTTGCTAGTCGGTCAATTCAAAATCGTATTTTTGAAATCTAAAAAAAATTAACAAATTTCCCATTAACTATGAACAGCCATAGCCCCAATCAATTTCCCTACCGCCACGCATTCTACAGGCTTCGAGAAAAAGTATCCCTGTCCGTAGACGCATTTCAGAGCTTTGAGTTCAGCTATTTGCCATCTAGTTTCTACTCCTGTGGCAATCATGCCCATACCTAACTCTTGAGTTATGGCAATAATTTTCCGAAGAATTTCTAAGTTCGGGTTGCTAGCATCTAGCCCGCTGACTAAAGAACAATCTAGCTTCAAACTGTCGAATTTCCCATACTTAAGTCGCGTCAATTGGTAGAGCTGAGTTAATGATACATCACTAAGACCACAGTGGTCGATTTGTACTTGCACTCCTAAATTTTTAATTTGGACAAACACAGACCCAGCTAACTCACAATTATCCGTCACAACATCTTCAGGAATTTCTAACCTCAAACTAGAAGCATCAAGATTTGTTTCCTTCAATATTTTGGTAATCCTCTCGATTAAGTCGGCGTGGAACAACTGTTTGCTAGTCAAATTCACGCTGACTGTTAAAGGAGAGTTAAGACGAAATTGCGACTGCCAAATCCGCATCTGGCTGCAAGCTTGCCGCAGCACCCACTCGCCAATAGGAACAATTAAGCCCGTTTCTTCTGCGGCTGGTAGGAATTCGTCAGGCCAAAGCAAACCTCGAGTCGGGTGCTGCCAGCGCAACAGCGCTTCAAAAGCACTTATCTGATTAGTTTCCAGGCAGACGATCGGCTGATAGTGAATCCGAAACTCCTCATTTGCAAGAGCCACCCCCAAATCATTCTCTAGCTGAACAGATGCTGGACTACTAATCTTTACCTGATCGGTTTTTTCTTTGGCTGTATTTGCGTGCAAATTGGCTGTTAAATATCCTGGGATGTACTCAGGCACTAACTGCTGTAGCATTAAGACAATTAAATTCGCATCATTACGATCGCCTGCTTGACAAAGGGCTTCTACTTCCTGGTCAATATTTTCTTTCACCAGGCGGCTGGCATTGCCAAGACTCCGAATTTTTTCATGTTTAGTGCGGTTGTATTTCTCACCAGGAATAAACAGTTCTTCAAACAATTTTTCTCCAGGTCGCAGCCCTGTAAACGCGATTTCTATGTCTTTACCTACTTCATATCCTGAGAGCCGAATCAAATCCTTGGCTAAATCAAAAATTCTGATGGGTTCCCCCATCTCAAGCATGAATACTTCCCCACCACTGCCGATGATTGCTGCCTGTAAAACCAGTTGAACCGCTTCGGGAATTGTCATGAAATAGCGAGAGATGTCTGGATGGGTAATTGTGATCGGCCCGCCCTCAGCAATTTGTCGCTGGAAAGTGGGTACGACGCTACCGCGGCTGCCAAGAACATTACCAAAACGAACCACTACAAAGGGGTTTTTGCTTTTTTTTGCTGCTTGCAGCACCAGCATTTCGGCAACTCTTTTGCTAGCTCCCATAATGCTAGTTGGATTCACCGCTTTGTCGGTGGAAATCATCACAAAGTGTTCCACATTGTATTTCAATGCCATATCCAGCAGATTTTTCGTCCCCCGCACGTTGTTAGTAATAGCTTCCGGCGGGTTTAATTCCATCATGGGTACGTGTTTGTGAGCAGCCGCATGAAAAATCATGTCTGGTTTCGTTGTGAGAAAAACGTACTCTAAGCGATCGATCAAACGAAGGTCGGCGATGCAAGCTGTAACGCGAGTAATATCTGTTTGGGTTGGGCTGGTCTTTTTGAGTTCTGACAGGACTTTTGTTAGTTCTTGTTGAATGTTGAATACAGAATTTTCTCCGTGTCCGACGATGATGATTTCCGCAGGAGCGGACTTTAATATTTGCCGACAAAGTTCGCTGCCGATGGAGCCGCCCGCACCAGTAATGAGAACTTTCTTGCCTCCAATCAATCCCAAGACTTTCTGGGTATCGGTTTGGATGGGGGCGCGGCGGAGCAAGTCCTCAATCTGTACTTTTCTGAGGCTACCTAAACTGACGCGACCGTTGATGATTTCATTGAGGCCGGGGAGGGTGCTGGTTGGAGTTCCAATTGACTGGCAAATTTCTACGATTTCCCTAATCTCTTTTCCTGGAGCTGAGGGGATGGCAATCATGACTTTGCCGATATTGAGCGATTGCACTACTTCGGGAATGTTATAACGATTGCCAACTACAGTCAGTCCGCGAATCTGCTTGCTGATTTTTTTGGGGTCGTCGTCAACGAAAGCGATTGGATCGAGTCCTACCTCCGGGCTCCTCTGCATCGTTTGCATCAGAGATGTGCCTGCACTGCCCGCACCGACTATCAGGACGCGATCGCGTTGCTGAACTTTCCACGGTTTTTGGTTCCATCTTTCGAGGGCTGGAATGCTGAAACGAATGGCCGCAACTAACAAAAAGCCGATCATAGCGTCTAGTAGCGGCAGCGATCGTGGCAGATTTGCGATCGGCGAATTATTTAAGTGGTAGAATTGTTGGAACAAGATAATTTGCACTGCTAGGGATATACCTATCAGCATCGCTATTTGTGCCATTTCTTCCAGACCCGCATACTGCCAGTAACGCTTGTAGAAGCCCCCGGCATAAAATACTGCTAATTTGACTGCTACAAATAATACTGTAACTACCGCTAGACTGTTTAGGTAGCGAGGCAGACTCAAGGTATCATCTAAACGAATTTCCCAGGCCAAGAAGGGTGCGATAGCCCAACAAATTGCATCGATTATTAAAAAATGACGAGTTCTTAATCCCACCAAAACTTTGCTGAGTTTTTTTATGTTCTTATTCATGCTAGTTATTATACAACAACTTTACCCCAACTAGAGATAGTACCTAAGGCTGAGCTATTTTTTCTACCACCCGGCCCGCTGAAATGAATCAGCCTTTTAATCTGGTCTCACTCAATTTATTTCATTAAGGCGATTACCAAGAATATGTCCAGTCTCCTAATTTTTTTTGGAGTTTTTGAGATTATTTTTTTATCTTAGTTTCTGCGTTTATCTTATCCTATTATGGGTGCATCCCTCGTAAATTTATTTATAATTATTTACTTGTTTTTAATAAAAATATATAATTTGTCGTTATGGGGAGCGCCCACCTATTTGTTCAAACCATGACAGTCCTTGACTTAAGTGATACAATGGATCTTCTCAATAATGAGTTTAAAAGCCTATGGTGTTACTGTTTACAAAAAATCATTTTTCGGGAGTAACAGATGGAATCAAATGAAACTGGTATCGGATTTCAGGAATACTGGCACATTCTCAAGCGCAGGTGGCTGCCCGCCTTAGCTGTGTTTGTGTCGGTTATGGCACTCGCCACCTACACGACGCTCAAGGAAAAGCCCATCTATGAAGCAGAAGGAAAGCTGTTATTTAAGAAAACAACTCCAGGCTCTGCTTTAACAGAATTGGGCAAAGAAATCGGACAGTTGACTCCGGCGGCAGAGCAAAGTAACCCTCTAACTACCGAGATAGAACTGATTCGTTCTGTCGAACTTATCGAAAAAACTATAAATATACTTCAGTTAAAAGACGAAAAAAATCACCCCCTGAAAACCAAAGATATTTTAAAAAAGCTGAGCGTAGCTACTATTCGGGGAGCTGATATCCTAACGGTTTCATACAAAGACAAAAACCCGAAAATAGCAGCCGATGTCGTAAAAAACCTGATGAAGTTTTATATAGATAACAATCAAAAAGTGAATCGCCTAGAAGCTGTGTCTGTTCGACAGTTTATTGAAAAAAAACTGCCTAAGTCAGACCAAGCTATGCGGAAAGCAGCGGCAGAATTGAGGAAATTTAAAGAAGATAATAAAGTTGTCAATCTTGAAGAAGAAGCTAAATCAGCAGTTGCAGTTATGGCAGGACTAGAAAGTCAAATTGACCAAGCTAAGTCTGATTTGCTCAACGCCCGTGCTAAGTCTAAAGCATTTGAAGACGAATTACAAATGAATCCCCAGCAAGCATTGACCGCCAGCAATCTCAGCCAATCTAGCACTGTGCAGGAAGCTCTCAAAGAATACAAACAAATAGAGCGGCAGTTAGCAATTGAGCAAAATATCTACGTGGATAATTCGCCTATAATAACTAGGTTAGAAACTAAAAAAGCTACCATAAAAGCTTTACTCGACCAACAAATACAACAAGTTTTAGGTGGCCAACAGCCGTTGCCCAACCAAAGTTTACAGATAGGAGACGTGAAACCCAAACTGATAGAAGAATTTATCAAGGTCGATGTAGAACGCCAGGGTTTGGCGGAGCGAGTTACTATTCTATCAAATTCTCTAGCTGCCTACAAGCAGCGGGTAAAAGTTTTGCCGAAGCTAGAGAAGGAAAAGCGGGAACTAGAAAGAAAACTTCAAGAAGCCGAAGCTGATTATGAAGAATTGCAAAAAAAACTCCAGCAAATTCGGATTACAGAAAATCAGCAAGTGGGGAATGCTCGGATTATCCAAAAGCCGAGCGTTCCCGAAGAACCAGTGGCTTCTCGCAAGTCTTTATTGCTGGTATCGGGCAGCTTGTTGGGAACTCTGCTGGCGGTAGCTGCGGCGCTGGTTTTAGAATCTCAAGATAAGTCCGTGAAAACTATTGAAGAGGCGAGGGAATTATTTGGGTTTACTTTGCTGGGGGTGATTCCTTTTCATAGAAAGCCTGAAAAAAATCCTCGTCGCAATTCCTGGCTACTTAAGTCTGCTTCGCAGGATTTAGAGCTATCTCCCCGACAGATTGTTGTTAGAGATAGTCCTCATACTTCGAGCAGTGCTGCTTACCGAATGCTTCAGGCAAATCTGAGGTTCCTGAGTTCTGATAAAGAGCTGAAAGTGATTGTTGTCAGTAGTTCGCTACCGCAAGAAGGCAAGTCTACTGTATCCGCTAATTTGGCTGTAGCTATAGCTCAATTAGGACGGAAGGTTTTGCTGGTAGATGCGGATATGCACTGTCCTGTTCAACATCGGATTTGGGAACTTCCCAATCAAGTAGGCTTGAGCAATGTCATAGTCGGACAAGCTGGGTTTGGGGATGCGATAGCCCAAGTCATGGATAATTTAGATGTGCTGACTTGCGGGGTGATTCCGCCTAATCCAATGGCTCTCTTGGATTCACAGCGGATCACTTTATTGATTAAGCAATTTTCGGCTACTTATGATGCAGTGATTATTGATGCTCCTTCTCTGAATGTTGCTGCTGATGCTCTGATTCTGGGGAATAAAGCAGATGGGATTTTATTGGTAGTGCGGCCTGGTGTTCTTAATTCTGGTACTGTGGCTTTTGCCAAGGAGCTATTGAAGAAATCAAGTCAGCACGTTCTGGGCTTAGTGGTGAATGGAGTAAGTCCTAAAAACGAACCGCACAGCCATTACTATTTTACCAATGAATCTTACACTCAAGAGCAGAGTCCTGGCATCAATAAAATAACGAATAACCAGTAATCAATAACAACAGTTAACAGTTAACTGTTGTTATTGATTATTGGCAGCCGCACTCCGAAAGTCGAGCCGAGTCCTTCCCCAGGACTTTCGGCCCAGACACTGCCGCCGTGGAGTTCCACGAGATGGCGGACGATCGCCAATCCCAGTCCCAGCCCGCCGTAATTGCGCGTAGAAGTGCTGTCAGCTTGGCGGAAGCGATCGAACACAAACGGCAAAAACTCCTTGCTGATGCCAATTCCCGTATCGCTGACAACGATCGAAACAGAGTGCGCCGGAGACGGCCCAGACAATATGGCGCCACCCGCTGCTCCCGGTTCCCCATCCTCCGAGAGCTTGATTTCCACGTGACCCGACGGCGGCGTAAACTTAATAGCATTCGAGAGCAAATTCCACACCACCTGCTGCAAACGAGTAGCATCGCCCCTCACCAAGCTCACCCCTTCGCCACAAAAACTCGCCAATTCAACTCCCCGAGCTTCAGCATCAGGGCTCAGCGCCTTCACCGCCGTTTCTACAATCCGTGCCAAATCCACCGGGCACAGCTTCAAACACACTTTGCCACTTACAATCCGGGAAACGTCCAGCAAATCCTCTATCATCTGAGTCTGCAACCGCGCGTTTCGCTCAATAGTCTCCAAACCCACAGCCGTTTTTTCCGGACTCATTTTGCGCTGGCGCAGCATCTGGGCCCAGCCCAAAATCGCGTTCAGAGGCGTCCGCAACTCGTGAGAAAGCGTTCCCAAAAACTCATCTTTAATCCGGTTAGCCTCCGCTGCTTCCCGGTAAAGCCGCGCATTGTCGATCGCCACCGCCGCATCCCGCGCCACATCCTCCAGCAAAACCAAATCGCTCTCCCCGCAGCGGCGGCCCGACTCCCCGCACAGCAACGAAATCGCTCCCAGCGTCCGCCCGCGAGCGATCAGCGGCACGCAGATTGCCGACAGCACCTGGGATTGGGAGCGCAGTACCAACTGCAGTTCCCTGTCCGGCACAATCGCCTCGATCACCCATTCCGGTATTTCTGGGTAGAGCTTCGACTCACCAGTCCGCAGCACCTTTGCTACTCCGTGCCGTCCCTGGGGGTCTAGTGGCATACGCCGATCGATTTGCCACAGCAGAGCGACTTTGCTCGGATCTGAGTGAGCAACTGCTTGCAAGCGGATCGAGCCGTCGGCATCGAGCAAATGCACACAGCACCAATCTCCCAGCCCAGGTACTGTTAAATCTGCCAAACCTTGCAGCGCCTTCTCGTAATCCAGGGAAGCCGACGACAGCAAAGCCAAAGCTTGAGCGCTAAAATAGGCTGTTTGGGCCAATCGCTGGCGATCGTCAATATCAGTACAAGTCCCGAACCATTTGAGGATTTTCCCCTCAGCGTCCCGCACGGGCAATGCCCTGCCCAGATGCCAGCGGTAAGCTCCGTCAGATGCCCGTTTAAAGCGGTATTCCACCTCGTAAGTCTTCCCTGTCTCCACCGAGGTCTTCCAGCTTTCTACAGCATCTTCCAGGTCATCTGGATGGAGGGCTAACTGCCACCCCCAGCCTTGAGTTTCCTCCAGGGTCAAGCCAGTATATTCAAACCAGCGCTGGTTGTAGTAGTCGAACCAGCCGTCGGCTCTGGCAGTCCAAACTATTTGCGGGATGGCTTCAGCGAGGACGCGGTACAACTGTTCGCTGGCTTCGGCTTGGCGACGGGCGGCCTGTTCCCGCACCAAGGCCCAATTCCGCTGTTCTTCGGCTTCTTTGCGAGCGGTGATGTCGCTAATCACGCCGATCCATTTGCAGGGATTACCTTGTTTGTCAAGCACTGCTTTGCCCCGATCGATCCAGTGGAGCAAGCCACCCCGCTGGCACTGAACACGGTATTCCTGAAAAAATGGGGCGGCCGAACTGTCTGGCGCACTCAAATACCGATCGACCGCAGCCAAAACTCGATCGCGGTCGATCGGGTGCAAGATACTGTTCCAAGCTGCTCTTGTCCTTGGAAATCCGCCTTTTGCGTACTCCAAATGTTCGTCTACGTGACCGAACCACAGCACGATGTCGGTCTCGATATCCCATTCATAAATCAAATCGCTGGCACTTTCTGCTGCAATCCGAAACCGCTCTTCAGACTGTCGCAGCACTTCCAGAAATTTAAAGCGTTCCGTCACGTCCAAAACCAGAGACAGCACCGATATCAACTGTCCAGAATCGCTGTAAAAAGCCGAATTGTACCACTCGCAGTGTACCAACGAACCGTACTTATTATAATTGCTGTTGCGAACTACATTGCAGCGATTTTCTGGTTTTTTTAAATTATAAATTGCCGATTCTACATCTTCCAAATCGCCCTTAGAAATAAAGTTCCATTCGCTAAAATGCTTGCCTAAAACTTCTATTTTTTCCCACCCAAAAATCTTCTGTGCCGCCGGCGACCACCCGCTGAGACGAAAGTTTTCATCCCACTCAATCACCGCTAGGGGCGTATTTTCAAAATGAGAAGTGAGTTTTTGCAGCGCCTCGCGCAGGGATGCTTCTACTTGCTTGCGCTTAGTAATATCGCCAAAAGAAATAGCAATGCCATCGCCCAATTTAACGGTCATAATCCGAAACCAGCCGACAATGCCTTCCCTGTTGTAATAAATCTCGGTATCGAGGGGAATTCCTGTTTCTAGAACTTCGACGTAACGGTGGAACAAACCGCTATCTTTATGGCCGGGCAGCACTTGCAGCAATCGCTTGCCGATTAATTCTTCAGGTGTATGTTGTTGAATTTTTGCCGCTGCGGGATTGACGTATTCCCATTCAAAATCCACAATTGTGGATTCGTCGCGAATGCTGCGGAACACGTTAAATCCGTCTAGGGATAATTCCTGAAAAACGCGGAAGCGTTCTTCACTTTCTTGCAACTTGTCTACAGCGTCAAGCAGGAGTTCCTCGACTCGCTCGCGCTGTGTTATTTCTGCGAGCAATCGCTGGTTAATTTGCTGGAGTTCGGTTGTGGGCAATGGGACGGAATTTGTAATAGCAGAGTCGGCTTGCGGTCGATCGACCTTTTCAGTTCCCAGCGGCGTATTTCCTGCAAAAGAGGCCGCTCCACCCATAGCCAAGAATTGAGAAATGCCGGGTATCAGGGACGCTAAAGCCCACAAAGAGATGATAGCGGTCAAGGCGGCGCTCAAACTTGACAGCCAGTAGCTGGGATGCACCAGCATCCAAACTTGCATCAAATGAGTTGTCCCACCGCAGAAAAACCAGGCTCCCAATAGGAGAAACCCCTTGCTCAAAGGCACGTCCCGCTGCTTCCGGGCATAGTATGTCAGAAGTGCTGGAATTGAATAATAAGCCAGGGCAATTAACACATCGCTGACCGCCTGCAGTCCCATCAACTGGGGTTGCCACTGGCAACAGCCATCTTGCGGAATAAAATTGTGGTTAAATGACATAATCTTAATAAATGGCAGCATTTCGGCTTTCCTGTGCGATCAATCCTAGTTGCACTTGTGTTGCTGACCCGCTAATTTCTAGTTTATACACAAAAAACATAAAACAAGAGTGACTTTAGTCCGGGAAGGAAAGTTCAGAGCAGGCTTTAACCTGGCTGCAATATTCGTACATTTATTGAGAGGTTTAGGGAGAGTGAGGTACTATAATTCCCAAGGAGGTACGAAATTTAAGGCTATCTTTTGAATTCACAACTTACGGAAAAACAGAGCAATTGAACTCCCTTGATGAAGATTACTAGAGTGACGTTCATGGAAACAGTTTAGCTAGAAGCTGGCAATATTCGATAAACTCATCTTTATTGAATCTATTTTTTGATAAGTTTGCCGATTCAGAAATCCCTTCAACATAAGAGAATCGACCTCTACTTGGAGGCTCAGAAATCCTGCCGGAGGAAATTGATGCTTGGAGCGAAGCATCCCCGCGTCTCGCACGGAATCAAAACTAATCTGTACCTGTATCAAAGTCTACTAAATTCTGCTACTAAATCGGTTAATGTCACAGATTATCTTCCAGTAAAATTTCTGAAACCATCTCGAATTAAACCTCCATGCGCTTAGAGCAGCTTCAAGCATTTCTTTCAGTTGCTGAAACTGGTAGCTTTCAGCAAGCGGCCCGGAAGTGTGGCGTTACCCAATCGACTATTAGCCGCCAAGTGCAGGGATTAGAAGCGGAAGTGGGTTTGTCGCTGTTTCACCGCACAGCCCACGCGAAACTGACTGTGGGAGGAGAATGCCTCCTACCTCACGCTCGCAAAATCTGTCAGACTTGGCAAAATGCTGCTGAAGAATTGGGAGACTTACGGGCGGGAAAGCAGCCGGAACTTTGCGTGGCTGCGATTCACTCGGTTTGCGCTGCTTATTTGCCGCCTGTGCTGCAAAAGTTTTGCCGCGACTATCCAGACGTGCAGTTGCGGGTGACTTCCCTCGGGAGCGATCGAGCTCTGAAAGTCCTCAAAGACGGTTTGGTGGACATAGCGGTGGTGATGAACAACCGCTATTTTACTCAAGCCCCGGAAATGTTGGTTGAGGTGCTCTACAATGAGCCGATCGAGGTGTTGATGGCGGCTGGTCATCCCTTGGCCCAGTACGATCGAGTACCTTGGCCGGAATTGATTTGTTACCCGCAAGTGGTGTTTAAGGACGGGTACGGAATGCAGCGGATGGTGCAAGAACAATTTGGACGCATCGGTGCTAAACTTCATGCTGTTTTGGAGCTCAACACTCTTGATGCTTTTCGGGGTGTGGTGCGACAGGGAGAATTGATTGCTTTGCTGCCGCATTCAGCTTTGGTGGACGCGAAGGGCGATCGCACTTTAGCAATTCGGTCGATCGCCCAAGATCGGTCAACTTCCAAGGTTTCCGCGATCGGTCAATTGGCAGCAGATCCGACTTGGACTCGCGAAGTCGTGTTGGTGACAACTCACGATCGAATGCAAATTCCGCCGATCGCCCATTTCTGGAATCTGGTACGCGAATTTGTGCCGCCATTGGATGTAATCAAGCTAGAAAAATCAGGGAGTTAATTCGATAATTTTGAATTGAATTTTGGGAATTTTAAATTTAAACGGATTCAAATATTACCAATTACTAACTACCAATTACTAACTCCCAACTACCAATTACCAATTACCAACTTCAAAAGTTATGAGTGACGCATTTAGAGAATTGCTGCGAAAAATTGGCAGCGGAATACACACAGGAGAAAACTTAACTCGTTCCGAAGCAGCAGCAGCCACGCGGATGATGCTGCTGCAAGAAGCAACACCGGCTCAAATCGGAGCTTTTATGATTTCCCACCGCATTAAACGGCCCACCGGCGAAGAATTAGCGGGAATGCTCGATGCTTATGAAGAATTGGGGCCTATGCTTGCCCCCCCAAACCGAGAAAAAGGGTTTTCCGTCTCTACCGTCGCCGTGTTTGGCGTTGCTTACGACGGGCGATCGCGCACGGCTCCCATTAGCCCTTTAACAGCCCTAATTTTAGCCTCCTCTGGCGTGCCAACCCTCATGCACGGGGGGGATACAATGCCAACCAAAGAAGGCATTCCCCTGATTGAAATTTGGCGTGGTTTGGGAGTTGACTGGAGAAAACTGAGTTTAAAAAAAGTCCAGCAAGTTTTTGACAGTACGGGTTTGGGTTTTGTTTACCTCCCCAAGCATTTTCCTCAAGCCGCCGCTTTAGTTCCCTATCGCCGCGAAATCGGCAAACGACCACCTTTTTCGACAATGGAGTTGATGTGGTGTCCCTATGCCGGCGACGTTAACGTCATCTCCGGCTACGTCCACCCGCCGACAGAAGGTATGTTTCAAAAAGCCTTTGAGTTGCGGGGAATCAAAAATTATACCACTGTCAAGGGATTGGAGGGAAGCTGCGATTTGCCGCGCGATCGTACTGCGATTATCGGCATTGCTAAGCCGGATGCCGAGTTCGAGCGAGTGCTTTTAGCCCACGGAGATTACGGTTTTAGCAGCACCAATCCTGCCTTTGAATCAGCCTCTGAGTTATTCAAACAAATGCAGGAAGTGTTGTTGGGAAAACCGTCGGAATTGATGCAGTCTGCTATCTGGAACGGCGGCTTTTATCTGTGGCGCAGCGGAGTTTGTTTAGATATGCACTCGGGTTTGATTCAGGCAGAAACTTTATTGAGTAGCGGTCAAGTCGTGCAAAAGCTTGAGGAAGTTAGCCAAGCCGTTAGTGTTTTTAGTTGAAAATGATTAATCAGGTTTTGTGTGCAGTGGGCATCTACATTGAGCAGGTTTTGTACACACCACCCTACATGGAGAAATTTTTCTTCCTTCTTCCTTCTTCCTTCTTCCCTCTTCCTTCTTCCCAATGACAAATCCTAAAATTGCTGTAATTGTGCTTGCAGGCGGCCAAAGTTCGCGGATGGGTAGGGATAAAGCTCTGCTGGAAATTGAGGGCAAATCCCTATTGCAGCGGGCGTTGGAAGTTGCCGAAGTTGTAACGCCAGCAGTTTATGTTCTGACTGCTTGGCCCGATCGCTATCGATCGACCTTAAGCGAAACATCCCAATTTCTGGTAGAGTACAATCCGGGCTCCGGGCCCTTGGTTGCATTGACTCAGGGATTGACAGAAGTAGCAGCCGAGTGGATTTTACTGTTAGCTTGCGATTTGCCTTTGTTGGATACCCAGATTATTCAAAATTGGGCAAGTCAGTTAACAGAATTTCCCTCATCAACTTTAGCAGTTGTGCCTTATCAAAATTCGCGCTGGGAGCCTTTGTGTGGCTTCTACCGCCAACAATCTCTGCCCAGTCTGCAAAGTTTTATTGACAAAGGGGGACGTTCCTTTCAAGTGTGGTTAAATCAAATCTCCGCAAGCCCTCTACCTGTAGGGCAACGAGAAGCAGTAATGTTATCGAATTGCAATACATTAGAAGAGTTTGAGCAATTAAAAGGTAAAATGGTTGACAGTTGACAGTTGACAGTTAACTGACTAATGACTAATGACTAATGACTAATGACTAATTACTAATGATTAACGCATATTGGTTGCTCGATCGCAATATAACTTTCCTCAATCACGGCTCTTTTGGGGCCTGCCCAATTCCCGTACTGGAAGCGCAAACCGCTTTTCGAGAACAACTGGAAAGAGAACCATTGCGTTTTTTACTGCGGGAATTTGAACCCTTGTTGGATAATGCAAGAAATCAGTTAGCAACATTTATCGGTGCGGCTGAGGATGACTTGGTGTTTGTGCCGAATGCGACGACGGGAGTAAATGCAGTTTTGCGATCGCTCTGTTTTGCTCCGGGCGACGAATTGCTAACTACAAATCAGGAATACAACGCTTGCCGCAACACACTTAATTTTGTAGCGGAACGTACGGGGGCTAAAGTAATAGTAGCCGAAGTGCCCTTTCCAATTGAGTCACCCGAGCAAATTATTGAAGCAATAATTAAGTGCGTTTCACCGCAAACAAAGTTAGCCTTATTAGACCACGTTGTCAGCCAAACAGGTTTAATATTTCCCATCAAACAATTAGTCGGCGAGTTAGCTAATCGTGGCGTCGATGTATTAGTAGACGGAGCTCATGCGCCGGGAATGGTAGCGCTGAATTTAGATGAAATTGGCGCGGCTTATTATACCGGAAATTGCCACAAATGGCTGTGCGCGCCGAAAGGTGCGGGCTTTCTGTACGTGCGGCGCGACAAGCAAGATGCCATTCGACCAACTACGATCAGTCACGGTGCTAATTCGCCCCGCGCTGATAAATCGCGCTTTCAATTAGAATTTGACTGGATGGGAACTGTCGATCCCAGTCCCTATTTGTGCGTGCCTATAGCTATTGATTTTCTGGGTTCTTTGTTAAGCGGCGGCTGGCCGGAATTGAGGGCAAAAAATCATGCTTTAGCATTGGCGGGCAGAAAAATATTGGCGGAGAAATTAGATTTGCCGCTGCCTTGTCCTGATGATATGGTGGGTTCAATGGCTGTTGTGCCACTGGCAGACTCTCAGTCTGATGTGGTTGCAAAGGGAGGAATTCCACCTTTGCAAGAGGCGCTGTGGGAGATTTTTAAAATAGAAGTTCCGGTGATTCCTTGGCCTGATTCTAGTAAGCAGTTGGTGAGGATTTCGGCTCAGTTGTACAATACTTTGCCACAGTATCAATATTTAGCTAAGGCGCTAGTTGAGCTGACTAGAATTTGAGCTGGAGCTTCCAGAAAAGAAACATCACACCCAGCTACAAACAGTTATATGTTTGTAGTTAGAGTGTCGGTTCTCATAGTTTGGATGAATACAGAGTAGTTGTCCTTACTATAAAGGTAGTAAAGGTTATAGAAATAGGCATAATAAGAGTAAAAATTCTGCAATGAATCATCTTGATTCCTATTTAATTTTGCTACTATTTACCTTAAATAAAAAGCTCAAAAAAAAACAGCTCTAAAACCCCATGACCCTAAATTTCGCCCATCCGCCCCAACCGCATAAAATTTGTAAATAACCCGCGAAAATTCCTAAGTTAAAACAGGGTTGTCAAAGCGGATAGCGCACAACTTCCGTGCAACAGAATATAATGTATCAACACTTGCATTTTTGCAGACAAAACAAAGGAAATGAAAAGAGGCGAATACCATGTCCAATGCCATGATGGTAATTTACCCCTATCGCGAACAGTACACCTGGGTTTTTGACGACGAGAGAGTCGGACTTGTCCGAGAACCTTTTGTTCAGGGCGTCCCCGAAATGATTAACGCGCTTGTCGCAGACATTCCCAATGCCGCTCAAGGTTTCCGACTTTTATTTTCAGCCAATCCATTTCCCGGATATCAAGCAGAAATGCTGTGGTTGAAAGCAGAGTACGGGGGTAACTGGTATCGGTGGGAATCGAAAAATCTCGAAGGCTGGCTGTGTCCGGCTATGCTCAAATACTTTCCAGAAGCACCGCCCAAGTTTTACTGCAAAGCTGAAAAACTGCAATAACCAACAGCAAGTCAATGAAAAACTTGTCAATTTTTAAAAGAGACTTTGTTACACCAGTCGATCAAACATCTCGAAAAAAGCCTAAATTCTTCCTGTATATAGTGGGGCTATTTTTCCTAGTCTTCACCGCTGCCATCTCGGCCACAATGGGGGCAATTACTGCCCTGTTAGCTCCCGTGGAACCTCCAATTATCAATAGAGTATTAGAGGCGACTGGCTTTGACTATCTATCCTCCAACCGCTCTGGATACCGACTGTCGCGGTCAGTTAATATCTTGATATTGGGAATTGACGGCGTGCCGGAAGCAGCAGCCAATTCCCCTAAGATTTTTGAGGGTCGCAGCGATACAATACTCTTATTTCACCTCGATCCTAGAGATAAATCTATTAGTTTACTTTCTGTTCCACGAGATACTAAAGTCGAAGTTCCCGGAATTAGCTTAAGCAAAATTAGCGAAGCCAATGCTACGGGAGGAGCAGCTTTGGCGACGCGATTGGTTAGCAGTATGCTGAACAATACGAGAATTGAACGATACGTGCGAGTCAGCAACAATGCGTTTCGGGAATTAGTCGATTTGTTGGGCGGAATTGAGGTATTTGTACCTCGCGCCATGTCCTATACAGATACCGCCCAAAAGTTAAAAATAAACTTAGCTCAGGGATGGCAAACTCTCAACGGAGAACAAGCAGAACAATTTGCTCGATTTCGCAACGATGGTTTAGGAGATATTGGTCGCATTCAGCGACAGCAATCTTTAATTCAAGCTATTCGGAACCGCCTAGCAAGTCCATCAGTATTGGTGCGATTGCCACAAATTGTTCGATTGATGCAAAAATATGTGGATACAAACCTCAATTATGAGGAAATATTAACGCTGGCTAATTTCGGTTTGCAATTGGAGCGAGATAATTTTAAAATGGTAATGTTGCCTGGACGTTCTAGTTCAGAACAAGGAGATTTGAGGAGTTATTGGATGGTAGATGCGATCGGGCTCGATCGCATTATGACACAATATTTCAACCAGAGCGTGCCGGATTTTGCACAAGGAAGATTTCGCAATCCAGCCGAGTCCGTTTTGCCCAAAAACCTCAAAATAGCCGTCCAAAATGCTTCTAGCAAACCGACCACCGCAAAAAACGTTGCTGACTTTCTCACAAAAAAGGGGTTTTTTAATGTATCTGTAGTGCAGGATTCGCCCGACAAGCAGCGTCAAAGTCAAATTATTGTTCAGCAAGGCGATTTAGAGGCAGCGAATCTACTGCAAAAAGAATTAGGAGGCGGTAAAATTGAAGCATCTTCTACGGGTGAAATCAATTCTGACTTGACGCTTCGCGTTGGGGAAGATTGGGTAAAACGATTTTAATTAGTCATGAGTCAATTACCATGAGTGCAATATCTGTGAAAGGTGTTTTCAGAATTTTCCTCAGCCTCATTTTAAGTTTAGTCTTGGCTTGTGGGTGGGTGCTGCTGAGTGCTACTCCGGCATTTGCCCTGCCGAAAACCAGTATTAATTACACAAATATTAATTTGTCCGATCGCGATTTTTCCAACTCGGATTTAGCGGGGGGAACATTTGTCGCTGCGGAAATGCGGGGAACAAATTTTCAAGGTGCTGATTTAACTAATGCGATTTTGACTAAGGGAGTTTTGTTGAATGCCAACTTGTCAGGTGCCAACCTCTCCGGTGCTTTGGCAGATAGAGTTACATTCGACGGCGCTAATTTGACAAATGCTAATTTTTCCGAGGCAATTATGACTCGAACTCGGTTTTTTGATGCTGCAATTTCCGGCGCTGATTTTACTGACGCGATTATCGACGCTTATCAAGTGAGTATCCTGTGCGAGAAAGCAGATGGTGTCAATCCAGTGACGGGAGTTTCTACCCGAGAAAGTTTGGGATGTCCGTAGGAATTCACACTTCAAGAAAATCCCTGGCTAATTATTTGATTAGATGCACCTGTAGCGAGATAAAATACACAAATTAAAGCCCCTCTCCTGCAAGGGGAGGGGTTTGAGGAAATTTCCTAGTATTGGCTCTATCGAGCGCGACAAATTCCTGTGCTGGCAGTACCAACTACCAAATCGGAATTCAACAGCAAATCTAAATCGGTGTCGGGATTAACAGCATACAAATCAACTTTATCTCGACCCAAAAACACGCCAATCAAAGTCCCGATTCCCGCACCGCCGAGCACCTCTTCAGTCGCGATCGCCCGATCGCCCGTAACACCTGCGATCGCCGCCGCTGCTGCTGCACCCAACGCCGTATTCTTAAGCAGATTACCAACATTAACGCCCTTAGTAACAGTTTCTTTCCTAGTAATCACTTGCGAAGTGGCATTGAGAGGCACTCTGCTGCCGTTGATGATACTTAATTCTTGAGCCACAAACTGAACCCCCGAAGCAGTCGATCGCAATTCGCCATTAATTTTCGAGCCTTCGGGTATTAGCACTTGACCATTATTACCCGTGATATCCGAAGCAACAGTCAGCGTAATCGGAGATTTGTCATTGGGGCCGAGCAAAATCTTGCCTTTTGCATACTCGACTGGAATAGTCGCCCCACTGGGAATTTTCACAGCAACAGACTCGTTAACATCAATCTTAGCAATGTAAGGAGAATTAATTGCTCTTGCTTGATTGCTACTCACTAATGTTTGATAGATAAAAGCAGCTACTTCAGCTCGCGTTGCTGACTTGTTCGGTTTGAGAGATTTAGGATTGGGATAGCTGACAACCAACTGTTTTTCAGTAGCAGCAGCAACGCTTTTGACAGCATAACTTTGAATCTCACCCGCATCATTATAGTAGCTGAGAACATCTTGAAAATCGCACCTAGGCTCATAGCCCATTCCGTTATTTAAAGCGACTACAACTTGAACGCGAGGAATCTGCTGTGTCGGCCTGAAAACATTGCCGGGATAGCCAGACATCCATCCCATTTCGTAAGCTTCGGCGATCGCCCCGCTTGCCCAAAAATTAGACGGAACATCGGCAAACCTTACAGCATCGCGGGTTTTTGCCTTTTTCACAGAACGCACCATTGCCGCAAATTCAGCCCGCGTTACGGGTGCATCCGGGCGGAAAGTGCGATCGGGAAATCCTTTGATAATGCCTCTTTCTGACAAATCTTGAATAAAGTCTTTTGCCCAGTAGTTATTATTAACATCCGAAAAAGCTGTCTGAGCAAAAGAAGGCGCGGGAGCTAGCATCGGTGCTGCGGTTCCGGCAACTGTTCCCAGTGTTAATAAAACAGATGTACCGGATTTGATGCGATGTAATACAGACATTTTTTGATTCTCCAATTTACACATTTTTTTTATTGAGGAGAACTAAGCTTTTGATAGGCTAATTGATTCCTGCCCAACTTGCTCTTTCCCTCACTTATGTAATCATTATTGAAGAATTTTAGTTATTTGGCGGGGAAGATACGGTTTTTTAAAATAAAATTTTTAATGCTTGTTTTGGACTTTTAAAAGGCTTAAATTCCTTAAAATCCTTATGTTGCTTATCTCCCTTATCTACCTTGTCTCTGCAATTAACACGATTTAGGGACAAAGCCGTTTGATATTAGTTAACTATATTAACTAAAAGTGAATATAATTGACTCGATCGAGAAATACCTGTTTGTTGCTTATGAGTAGCCTGACGTTTGCCTCTGCCCATCAGCTAGCGCGAATGATTCGCGATCGCGAAGTCTCTGCCGTCGAAGTTCTCGACGCATACCTTATACCATTTTTTTAAAGATGTGATAGAGATAAAGAATGTAAAATCCAAGACCATCCAGTGAGAAAACCAATGACGCG
>NZ_JAUBPS010000135.1:0-6208 GCF_036700865.1 Microcoleus sp. S13C4 | reverse complement strand
TGTTCGTAATTCATATTATTAATCTAATTTTTTCTTTTATTTTACCTAGAACGAGCGCACTTTCGCAAGAGGTCTAAGTTAAAAGTTAAAAAATTCTTCCCTTTCCCTGTTCCTTCTTACCTGTGGCTTCTTCCCTGTTCCTTCTGCCTTCGCCTAAATCTGTTATCTTAAATAGATAAGTCTGCCCGATCGCCCTCTTCGGACAGACGTTTCGGTAAATAGTGGCTTTCAACTCTAAATTCTAATTCTGCTTAAATATCTGTGCGCGTTAACCTCACCGATCGGCAACAACACATCCTTTGGGCAACGGTTCGCCACTACATAGCTACAGCGGAACCCGTTGGCTCAAAAGCTTTGGCTGACGAATTCAACCTCAGCGTCAGCCCAGCTACAATTCGCAATGCGATGGGGACTCTTGAAAAAGCTGGACTGCTTTATCAGCCCCACACTTCGGCAGGACGAGTCCCCTCTGACTCCGGCTACCGAATTTACGTAGACCAGTTAATTCAGCCGTCTGATACGCTGGCCCGCAAGGTGGAACAGGTACTAGACCAGCTCAATTGGTCGGATGGTCGCATGGACGCGGCACTCCGTGGCGCTGCTCAAATCCTTGCCACTATCAGCGGTTACATAGCAATGATCACCATACCGCAAACCAATATGGCTTGCTTGCGCCACTTACAACTGGTGCAGCTAGAGGCGGGAAAGGTGATGCTGATCGTGGTGACGGATGCCTACGAAACTCAGTCGGTTTTGGTGCAGTTGCCGAGGGACGCAGAAGGTAACACGCCTGATGTTGAAATCGTCGATCGCCAATTGCAGATTTTGTCGAATTTTTTGAACCGCAAGTTGCGGGGACGATCGCTCTTGGAACTCTCGGCTGTAGACTGGAGCGAGTTAGACCGGGACTTTGAGCTGTACGCTGAGTGGATGGGAACCATGCTGACTGCTTTGAGCAGCCGCCAAAGCAATCCAACCTACACGCGGATTCTGATCGGCGGTTTGGCAGAAGCCCTGCGCTTGCCTGAGTTTTCGCAGTTGCAGCAAGTTCAAACCCTGGTGCAACTGCTCGAACAAGAGCAGGAACTGCTTTGGCCTTTGATTTTTGAATCGCCTGAGTTGGACACCCCCGGCAAGCGGGTAACGGTGCGTATTGGTTCGGAAAATTCCTTAGAACCAATTCGTGGCTGTACTCTGATTTCTTCGACTTACCGCCGAGGATCGGTGCCGGTGGGTAGTGTTGGGGTTTTGGGGCCGACGCGGATGGTTTACGAAAATGCGATCGCGGTGGTGGAAGCTGCGGCGGATTATTTGTCAGAAGCTATTGGCGGAAATCGAGTTAGTTTTCCTGATGGCGATCGAGGGCGATCGGAGCAGCCCTTGTTAGATGCACCCTAACGTGATAGCCCCAAGCTTAACTGGCTTGGGGTTTTATTGTCTGTGGAGGTACTCGCAACCTTTATCAACCGGGTTTTGTGACAAAAAACCTAGGCTTTTATCCCACATTCCGCACCCTGGGGTGTTACACAGCATAATTACGCAGAAAACTATATTTTAAAGTAATAAATTATACGTCTCAAAAGTTTTTTATCCGTTAATATACGGTATTATAGGATAACTTAGAGTTTTATTGCTGGATCAAAATAAGTAAAAACCGATAGTGGCAGTTGAGGGTGCGGAATGTAGTTTTATACTCTTTTTGGGGTAAGAAACTAACGCTTCGCGCTTGAGCAGAAAGTTTCGTAAACAACCCGGTTTCTGCGTCCATGAGCGGCTCGGAAAGTGGCAGGAGTTGGGGGCGATAGACTTTCCGGCGATCGGGGCTTAAGATGGCGATGCCGAGCGATCACGCATTTACAGAAAGTGGTCGCGGAGTGTTAGTCGAATGGCAGGTTTAGCAGCCCAACCCATCAGTTTTGTTGCAAACCCGGTGGGCGATCGCCCGCTCTAGGTATAGCTGCTGCGACAAATAAATTGAGGAGGCGCGAACCCCGCGATCGTCGATTCGCAAGGCAGCAGAAGGTCAAAATATTAAGACATTTTAGAGAGTTCGTCAAAAACAACTAAAAAAGATTAGTGTGGATAGGAAAGCAATATTTCTTTTGGGAATAGCCCGGGTTAGACAATTGCAAATAACTTGCAGTGAATTTGGCTTGATTGCCACTCCATAAAAAATTAACCGCTGAGTTAAGATCGAAACGAAATTTAGGGAATTTTCTTTTAGCATTCAATGAAATCGACTGATAAAACTAAAAATACCTTTGCGATAACAACGCCTCTGTATTATGTAAACGATTTACCTCACGTTGGCAGCGCTTATACGACTATGGCTGCGGATGCCCTAGCCCGATTTGAGCGGCTGCGGGGCAAATCTGTTTTGCTGGTTACGGGCACGGACGAACACGGGCAGAAAATTCAACGGACAGCCGAGAGTTTGGGACGATCGCCCCAAGCTCACTGCGATTCAGTAGTTCCGGCGTTTGAGGCGCTGTGGGAGCAACTCGACATCCAGTACGATCGCTTCATCCGCACAACTTCGAGGCGCCACGAGTACATTGTCAAAGAATTTTTCCAGCGCGTCTGGAACTCCGGCGACATCTACTTGAACCAGCAACAAGGCTGGTACTGCGTCTCCTGTGAAGAATTCAAGGATGAACGGGAATTGTTGCCGGGAAATCGGTGCTCCGTCCACACCAGCAAGGAAGTTGAGTGGCGCGACGAGGAAAATTACTTTTTCCGTCTGTCGCGCTATCAAGACCAACTGCTGGCTTTGTACGCAGAACGTCCCGACTTCATCGCGCCGGAAAGCCGACGCAACGAAGTGCTCAGTTTCGTCAGCTCTGGACTGCAAGACTTTTCGATTTCTAGAGTAAATCTCGAATGGGGTCTGCCAATGCCAGTTGACCCCAGTCACAGCATCTACGTCTGGTTTGACGCTTTGCTGGGATACGTCACCGCCTTGCTAGATCCGGACAGCGACCCGCTGTTGGAGAATGCTTTATCTAAATGGTGGCCGGTTGACTTGCACTTGATCGGCAAAGATATTCTTCGCTTCCACGCAGTTTACTGGCCGGCAATGCTGATGTCAGCGGATCTGCCGGTGCCGGGTCGCGTCTTCGCACACGGGTTTTTGACCAAAGACGGCAAAAAAATGGGGAAAACGGAGGGTAATACTTTAAACCCTGTCGAATTGGTCAACAAATACGGCGCTGATGCAGTACGTTACTATTTCCTCAAAGAAATTGAGTTCGGAGAGGACGGCGATTTTAACGAAACTCGGTTTATCAATATATTGAATGCTGAGCTAGCAAACGATTTGGGGAATTTGCTTAATCGTACCCTAAACATGGCTCGCAAATATTGCGGTGCCTGCGTACCAAATGTGTTGGGAGAAAACATTGACGGCGACAACCTTCTCAAAGCTATGAGCCAGGATTTGGGCGATCAAGTAGCGGGTTTTTATGAAGACTTGGCTTTTAGCAAGGCTTGCGAAGCCGTGCTTGCATTAGTTCGAGCCGGGAACAAGTTTATTGACGTTCAAGCACCTTGGAGTTTGTACAAGCAGGGACAGATAGAAAGTGTTGAACAAGTGCTATATTCTGTTCTGGAATCTGTTAGACTAGCATCTTACCTTTTATCGCCGATTATTCCCAATATCAGCAACGCTATCTATCAGCAGCTAGGTTTTTCAATTGACTTTAACGATCGAGTTACAGTTAACAGTTTAGCGAATTTTGCAGCTCATGCTGCCTGGGGCGCTTTGCCGGCAAACCAAACTCTGGGGGAACCCCAACCTGTTTTTAAGCGGCTCGAACTGCTGTAAACAGTACCTTCATAGTAGGCAGCCAGCGCTCTGGGTGTTATGACAGACTACGAATTAGCAGTTATTTCCTTACCAATCTTTCATAAAAATTGAGGCATAACAATCATGTTGAATAGAATAGAAAGCAACGACCTTTTTACGCCGGAACAGGTTCTAGAAAATCGGGGTAGAGTGGCAATTTTTATTGACGGTTCTAACCTTTTTTACGCAGCTTTGCAGTTAGGAATTGAGATTGATTACACTAAGCTGCTGTGCCGTTTAACTGCGGGCTCGCGGCTGCTGCGCTCTTTCTTCTACACGGGTGTCGATCGCACTAACGAGAAACAGCAGGGATTTTTGCTGTGGATGCGCCGCAACGGCTACCGCGTGATTTCTAAGGATTTGGTACAGTTGCCAGATGGTTCTAAGAAGGCGAATTTGGATGTAGAAATCGCTGTGGATATGATGGCTTTAGTGGGGTCTTACGACACGGCGGTACTGGTCAGCGGTGACGGCGATTTGGCTTATGCTGTAGACGCTGTGAGCTATCGCGGTGTGCGGGTTGAGGTGGTCAGTTTGCGATCGATGACGAGCGACAGTTTGATTAATGTAGCCGATCGCTATATCGATTTGGAAATGATCAAGGACGACATTCAAAAAACATCGCGCCCTAATTATGCTTACCGTCCTTTGTCGGGTCTGAGCTTGATGGAGGAACACGACGACAGATAGGGAATTGGTAATGGGAAATTGGTAACAGGTAATGGGTGATGGGTTGAATCATTAAAAATTAGAAGTTAAAAAGTTAGACAAAGTAGGACGGATTTTTAATTTTTGATTAAATTTTTCTCAATACCCAATTATCAATTACCAATTCCCAGTTGCCAATTCCCAATTAGCGATTACCACTTCCCAATTGCCAATGATTAATCTCAAATCCCCAATTCCCAATGTCAAATCCCCAAAATTGGTGTTGCTATTTTTAGCAGCACTCATTTTGGGGATTGCTGCTTGTGCGACTCCGCAAGAGAGTCAAAAGAACAAATTAGCGGAGGATCTCAAAACTGCTCAAAAGTCAAACAGCACTTTAACTTTAAACAAAGTAACCCTAGAACAAGCAAACGAAAAGGGCGAAACGTTCTGGAAAGTAAACTCTCAAAATGCCATTTACAGCAAAGACAAAAAGATAGTAAACGTTCAGAAACCTGTGGGCAAATTGTTTCAGGATGGCAAAGAAATTTACGACATTCAGGGAGAAACGGGGCAGGTATTTCAGGAAGGAAATCAGGTTTTCCTCAAAGGTAACATAGTCGCTACTGACCTAAAAAATGGAGTGGTATTGCGAGGAAATGAGTTGGAGTGGCGGCCGAAGGAAGATGTTTTAGTTGTCCGCAACAATTTGACGGGAGAGAACAAACAGGTGACGGCTTCAGCCAAGGAAGCGCGGGTTTTCAGTAGGGCTAAGAGGATGGAGTTATTCGGCTCTGTGGTGGCGAATGTTAAAGATCCCGCTTTGCAATTGCGAACAGAGCACTTAGTGTGGTTTGTAGATCAACAAAAAGTAAACAGCGACAAACCGACTCAAATTGACCGATACAAAGATAAAACAGTAACAGACAGCGGTTTTGCCGACCAAGTAGATGTAGACTTAAAAACCAAGATTGCGACGCTGACGCAAAACGCTCAGTTGATGCCATCAGAGCCGCCGCTGCAAATAGAAAGCAGTTTAATGAGTTGGAATTTTCCCGCGCAATATGTGATATCGCCTGGGCCTGTGAAGGTTTTTCACCGGGTGGAAAAGGTGACGATGACTGGGGATACGGGGCGGGGAGATTTACAGAAAAAAGTTTTTTATTTGACCGGAAATGTGGTAGGAATTGGTGAAAAACGTCAAGCTCAATTAAATACCGATCGAGTAACGTGGTATTTAACTAACCAGACTTTCGACGCAGAAGGAAATGTGGTTTACAAGCAACTCAATCCGGTGTTTAATTTGACTGGGCCGAGGGCGGCGGGAGAGTTAAAAAATCAAACTGTGATTGTCAAAGGCGACGGTGGCGGCGGCCAAGTGGTTACGGAATTTGTACCGGACGAGTACAAGAAAAATTTGGGACCGTAGATGGGATTGCAACCGCTGATGAGCGCTGATGAACGCAGATAAGTAGTTAAGCAAAATTAATTACATAATTATCTCCAAATTCTTTAAGAATTTTTTCTACAGATGAAACAAGAGATTGCCAGCTCGAGTAGGCATCTATTTCGAGCCATTGATATTTGATAAACCGCCACAAAATCTCAATTAAATTCAATTCCGGTGAATAAGTAGGCAATCATTGGTGACAAGTTAAGGCTCAAAGCCCGTTGTCAAGGGAATTTTCGGTGGTGGCTCAAAGAACAAGGGCTCCC
>NZ_JAUBPS010000134.1:0-6253 GCF_036700865.1 Microcoleus sp. S13C4 | reverse complement strand
GAACTCCAACCCTATAGGGTTTACCCCACCGTTGCTAGCCATCCCCCCTTTCGGGTTTCGACTAAACGAATCGCACCGATCCAGTTATTGCGGGCTTTCAGCTTCTGGACGCGGCAGGGAAGAGGCCATCTGATGAATACCTCATCTTTCAGCGGTTGCAGAACGGGCAGCTTGAGGAAATCAGGCCTGATGAAACGGTCGATCTGCGGAAACCGGGTATAGAGGCGTTTATCACCTGGCAAAGCGATCGCTCTTTCCGTTTTGTAATTGACGGCCGGAAATTTGAATGGGGGATACCGCTCATTACCGGGCTGAAGCTCAAACAACTTGCGGGAGTTGACCCCAAATCTTATGGAGTTTGGCTGGAGGTACGGGACGGAGAAGACCGCCCGGTTGGAAATGAGGAGTCGGTGGATCTCCAAGCTCCCGGAGTCGAGCGCTTCTTCACCGGTAAGAAGACTACGACGGAGGGTTAATTCATGAGCTTCTTACCCTCGCGAGAGCGGGAATATCTTGAAGGCAAAGGTATTGTCTTTCAGGAAGTCACAGACGGGAGCCAAAAGGGAGTAATTCTTCCTTGCTTTAGGTTGCCGTCCAACAAGTACGATGTCCACCAGGCGGAGGTATTGATTGTGCTTCCACCTGGCTACCCAGATGTCCCGCCTGATATGTTTTACTTGCAACCCTGGGTGAAGCTTGCCACTCGCAACCGTTACCCCACAGCAGCAGACCAGGCTTTTAGGTTCAATGGGTTGTTGTGGCAGCGGTGGTCGCGCCACAACAACGAGTGGCGTCCCGGTACTGACGGTATTTGGACGATGCTCAAGCGCGTGGAACACGCCCTGGAGGTGGCTGCATGAGCTTTACTGCCAGTATGGTGTTGCAGGAGGAACACCTTAAATACCTCCAAGAAACCCTGAGCCGCGCAGATGGACGAGAACGAGCGGCTTACGTGATCTGCGGAGAGGTAGTCATTGAATCGGACCCTTGGGATGGTCAGCACCGCAGGAAATATCTTTCCTATGAAATCCTTTCGGTTCCTGAAGATGAGATAGTTTCCAGTTCAGAGCGGCATATTACGTGGAAAACTGATTCTTTTGTTCGAGCATTGAAGCTCGCTCAAACAAGGGGGATGACGGTGGCTATCGTTCACAGCCATCCGAGAGGTATCGCTGCGTTTTCCGAACAGGATGATAGAAACGAGCCTGACCTTGTAGAGCTTGCCCAGCACAGAAATGGGCCCCAGACAAAACTCCTGAGCGTAATTCTCACAGACTCAGGAGAGCTTGTCTGTCGCCTGTGGACGAGCCAGCAGGAGTCGATTCCCCTACAACTGATTTGTGTTGTAGGAAAAGCAATTCAGCTCCACTACACGGGACGGGGGAAGGGTATACCTTCGTCAGTTTTTCACCGACAATCGCTCGCATTTGGGGAAGCACTTACTCAGGATTTATCGACGCTCAGGGTTGGAGTGGTAGGCTGCGGCGGTACGGGGAGTGCAGTGGCCATGCTGCTACCCAAAATGGGAGTACGGCTGATTGCGCTCTTTGATCGAGATGTAGTTGAAGAGAGTAACTTGAACCGACTTCACGGCGCGACTCGGGAAGACGCTGAAGCAAAGCACCCGAAGGTTCTTGCTGTAGCGCGATCGCTCTCGGAGCTATGGCTTGGAGTGCAAGTAAAGTCCTATCAATCGTGGATAGGCGATCGGGATTGCCGAGATGCCCTGAAGTCCTGCGATATAGTCTTCGGTTGCACGGATGACCATGCCGGACGGTTGTTGCTTAACCGCTTTGCCTACTATTACCTGACTCCTGTTTTCGATGGAGGGCTTGCCATCGAGGTATCTCCAACTGAACCGCCAGAAATCAAAGCGCTAGATGGTCGAGTAACGGCACTAATACCCAACCACACCTGCCTGTTGTGCCGAGAAGTTATCAATTCTGTGGCGGCGCGGGATGAGGCTTTGAAGCGGAACCATCCAGTCGAATACGAACGGCGGAAAGCAGAGGCTTACGTTCTAGGTGAAGGAAACCCAAGTCCCGCAGTGGTACTCTTCACCACAGGTGTTGCGATTATGGCGATTGAAGAGTTGGTACACCGCCTTCAAGGATTTCGAGGCGAGAACGGTGCGATAGCCCAAAGAGTAAGAAAATTTCACCTGATGACCGATCGAAAGCAAGCTGCTGATTCCAAGCCGCATTGCCCTATCTGCGGTACTGCTGATTGTTGGGGCAAAGGCGATATTGTTCCATTTCTCGATTTGGTGGAGTGAGCTATGTTTTTTCGCAATCTAATTCGATGGATTCTAATCAAGCTGAAAGTAATTGACAAACCAGACTTGTCAGCACAGATAGTTAAAGCTCATCCAATACCTGAAGAAATTATACCGAAACAGGTATTTGTCGTTGGTGATGCTCGCTATCGGAAGTGGGCTTGTTTTCGATGTCCCGGTGAATGCGGAGAGGCGATTTTGTTGTCCTTAAAGCAGACGCAGCATCCTTCGTGGAAAGTCACTATAGACTGGTTGGGACGACCGACGATTCATCCCTCGGTTAGGCAGCTTAATGAGTGTAGATGCCATTTCTGGGTTCGTCATGGCTGTGTTGAATGGTGTTCCGATACAGCAGCTATAGCCCAAAGGAAATCCTAGTTGTTCGGAACAGCAATCAGGATTGTTTTGAAACTGCATTGCTGTACCGAGCGAAATTCCACCAAGTATACTGCCTTTGTATTTGGGTACGGAAATTGAATTCATTGTAGCTATACCCTTCCTAATCCGTTCTATTGTCTTACTAATTCAGGTACTAACCCCAACAATGTTACGACAAAGGTCAGGTTCTTCTAAGAAGTAGTATCCGCCAGGCTGCAAAAATCTGCACGCTTAGTCCTGAGAGTGCAGCTTTTTTTTGAACCCACATTCCGCAACTCAGCAGGCACAGAAAGCTAGACACTCTCATGATATATGACGACAACCGGGGGCGCGACCAACAAGACGTTACCGAAATGCTTGACTCTATGTTTTGAATGTTTTTACTGGCTTGTTTCAGTAATTCGTGGATTAGAACTTGTTTTTGCCTGCCATCAAGTCGGGGAGTTGGCGATGATAGAGTATTGTCTGTCTGTGGGGTTGAGTTTTGAGGTGGCGGCGATGATGCGGCAACGGCTGAAGGGGAGGGAACCGGAATTTACAAATTCGGTTTCGCTAGGGTGGTTTATGTTGTGCTGGAATTCAAAAAAGCGATCGCTTAACCTGGTAGAGTTTGATTAGGAGAGTGCGATCGCATTCTTAAAATCTGGTGAGCCTGTAATTCCTGTCTGGTTAGATCGGATTCCTCAAGGGGTAGCTAGTAAGCTGGTGAGTTAGGCGCGATCGCATTTATCAGGAATATTTTTTTCTTAAAATTAAGTATTTTTTCATGGGTAAGCTAACTCTGCCACAACTCGAACGACATCTGTTTGCCGCCGCCGATATCCTGCGGGGGAATATGGATGCTTCGGAGTTCAAAGAGTATATTTTTGGGATGCTATTCCTCAAACGCGCTTCGGATGTGTTTGAGCAACGTTATGACCAAATTATACAGGAGAATCTGGCGCGGGGACGCACGCTGGAAGAGGCGAAACAGAGGGCGGAAAATCCCATGAGTTACCAAGAGGCTTTTTTTGTACCGGAAAAAGCGCGATGGGCTTATATTCGCGATGAAGTACATGAAAAAGTAGCAGATGGATTGAATAAAGCTTTAGGTTCTCTGGAAGATAAGAACCAAGCTTTAGCAGGAGTATTAGGTCACATTAATTTTAATCGTCAGGTGGGAAAGAGTCGGATTTCTGATTCTAAATTACGCGAATTAATTCAACATTTTAGTAAGTATCGATTACGAAATGAAGATTTGGTTTTTCCCGATTTATTGGGTGCTGCTTATGAGTATTTGATTAAAGATTTTGCTGATTCTGCGGGGAAGAAAGGGGGCGAATTTTATACGCCACGTGAAGTGGTGCAGTTGATGGTGAGGCTGATGAAACCACAACCAGGGATGTCTGTTTATGACCCTTGTTGTGGTTCTGGAGGTATATTAATTCTGGCACAGCAATATGTTGAAGAGTGCGGCGGCGATGCCAGAAATTTAGCGCTTTACGGGCAGGATAATAACGGCGGTGTGTGGGCAATTTGTAAGATTAATATGCTGCTGCACGGGATTCGGGACGCGGATATTCACAATGATGATACGCTATTTAATCCCTTACATATTGAAGGCGGGGAACTCATGCGGTTTGACCGAGTAATTAGCAATCCGCCTTTTTCCCAAAACTATAGCCGTGAAGGGATGGCATTTCAGGGAAGGTTTACGCATGGATTTTGTCCAGAAATGGGGAAAAAAGCAGATTTAATGTTTGCTCAGCACATGATGGCGGTGCTAAAAGATAATGGGATGATGGCGACGGTAATGCCTCATGGGGTGCTGTTTCGGGGGGGTGAAGAGAAAAAGATTCGCGAGAGTTTGATTGAGAAAGATCGTTTAGAAGCGGTGATAGGTTTACCGCCCAATTTATTTTATGGAACGGGGATTCCTGCTTGTATTTTAGTGATGCGTGGCAGTAAAGATGCGAAACCTGCGGCACGTAAAAATCAGGTATTATTTATTAATGCCGATGCGGAATTTTATGCAGGTCGCGCTCAGAATTATTTGCGCCCCGAACATATTGAAAAGATTACCTGGGTGTTTGAAAATTTTAAGGCTTTACCGGGTTATTCGGCTGTGGTGACAAAGCAGGAATTAGCAGACAATGATTATAACTGCAATATTCGCCGCTATGCGGACAATGCGCCACCGCCAGAACCGCAGGATGTGAAAGCTCATTTATTGGGAGGAATTCCTAAAGTTGAGGTAGAGGCAAAGCGTCTATTGTTAGAGGCGCATGGATTCGATCCAACTAAGATTTTAGTGGAGCATTATTAATGGATTATTTAGATTTTATTCCTTCAATTACGGAAAGAGGGCAGATTAAAAAATTTATTGAATCTGATGCTGGCGTTCAACAACAAGAAGGTAAGCTTTATAGTGTGTTTGCTGCTTGGTGGCAACTTCATGCACCAGATTTGGGCGAGTTGCCCAAAACGAAGAAAGTGATGGAACTGCGAGGGGAGTTTTTGCATTCGTTTGTTGATAGCCTGGAACCTGTCGGTTTACTTGACCGCTTCAAGGTGGCGGGTGTGGTGGCGAGTTGGTGGGATGAAGTGAAGTATGAACTCAGAACGCTGTCAGAATCGGATTTTGGCGGGTTGGTTGATAGTTGGGTGGATACGATTCGGGATGCTTTAGAACAGGATGATGATACGCAGAAAAATCAGACGAAGTTCGACCCGCTCAATCATAAGCTGGTGGTGCGGTTGATGCCGGACTATCTGGAGGAAATTGCTGATGCTGAGGCGAGAATTGCCCAGTTAGAGCAGCTTAAGGTTGCGTTTGAAGGGGGGGAAGAGGCCGAGGAGGGAGAAGCCAGCGGTGAGGAGTCGGAGGCGGTTAATTTTGCTAAGGAGTTGGAGACAAGGCTCAAGTCTCTGAAAGGTTTGATTAAGGAGCCGAAGAAGGAAATTAAGGATTTAAGGAAGAATTCGCCGTTGTTGAATGCGGCTAAAATCGCAGAACTTGAGGCGACGGTTGAGCCGATGGAAGCGGAAAGTGCCGAGATTGAGAAACAACTGGAACCCTATAAGGAAATTAAAAAGCAATTGAATGAAGCTAAGGGAATACTGAGGACGCTGAAGAAAGAAGTGGAGAAGCGTTTGTCGGCTAAACGTGCGGCGTTGACGGATGAGGATTGTCAGGGGTTGGTGTTGGCGATTTTCAAGGATGGCTTAATTGCTGAGTTGGAGCGATATGTCACGGCTCACCGTCAGCAGGTGATTGTGGCGGTAGAGAATTGGTGGGATAAGTATCGGGTGACGTTGCAGGATATTGAAACGGAACGGGATGCGGCGCGTCAGCAGTTGAGTGAGTTTTTGGGTGGGTTGGGATATGCGTGAGACTTTGGTTAAGACTGAGGAGTTTAAAGATTCGCCTCTGGGGAGAATTCCGAAGGATTGGGAAGTTTTTAAGCTGTCAGAAGTAGTACCTCGTGTTGAATATGGGATTTCTGTGTCCTTAGATGACGAGGTTGGTATTCCCGTTTTACGAACATTGGTGACAAGTTAAGGAAGAAAGAGGTTTGTCAAGGGGGAACTATCCTTGAGGGAAAAAATGTGTGAAACTCA
>NZ_JAUBPS010000133.1:0-6325 GCF_036700865.1 Microcoleus sp. S13C4 | reverse complement strand
ATAGCATCTATAACTGGATGGGATTACATTTTGTCAGCCCTAGCTACTGTTGCATGATTTTTGAAAATTGGTATTAAAAATCTTCTCCGTTCTATCAAGACGCCTCATTATCAAGAGTTAGCAAAAGCTCTCTTAGTTTGCATTTAATGAAGTTACATCATAAAATATTTGGAATAGGTTTACTCACGGCTGTTGTTGTACCTTATATTTTTGATAAAGGCTATATCACAGTTTAAAGGCAGAACAGCTTATCCAACCCATCCTTCTATTTTGGTGGATTTATCCTTGGTTATAAATATTCCCTAATCCTAATCTCTTGCTTGGGTTCAACGATTTAATTGATACAATAAATTAATTCCAACCTTTTTATTCTTCTGTTTGAGCTGGCTTATTTCTTACTTCTTTAAATTCGGAAAGTGACAGAAGAGGGATATCAGGGTTTGGCTCACCGGCTTACAGTGGCATTTTTTTTGCGGAGTGGTATAACTACTCGGAATCAACAAATATTGCAATTCGTCAAGCGCTAGTGGGAGAGGGTAAATTAGTATTGGGTATAGAAAAATCTACAGGAAGTATCGAAGTGCCTGTCCCATTCGCCTTGCCCGCAGCAGGATCAGGCTGGTAAAGTTGGATACGATCGCGCCCAAGTCGTTTAGCTTGATACAGGGCTTGGTCGGCTGCGGCAATCAGAATTTCGGCTCCCGATTCAGATGCAGGAACAATACTCGCTACGCCCAGGCTGAGAGTGACGTACGGGCTCACCTGAGAACCAGCGTGAGGAAGCTGCAAAGCTGCGATTTTGAGCTGTATGTGTTCGGCTACCAGCACCGCGCCTTGAATCGCGGTATTTGGCAAAATAACGGCAAATTCTTCACCTCCGTAGCGAGCTACTAAATCGGCGGGGCGATTGACTGCATTGCCGATCGCCCCAGCGACTTGTCGCAAACATTCGTCTCCCCCTGGATGCCCGTAAGTATCGTTGTAACTTTTAAAAGAATCAATATCGCAGAGAATCAGGGACAGAGGCGTTTGTTCCCGCACTTGTCTGCGCCACTCCATTTCTAAATACTGATCGAAGCGGCGGCGGTTTGCTAGCTGCGTGAGTTCGTCTAAACTCGCCAATCGCTCTAACTTGAGGTTGGCTGCTTGCAACTGCTGGTATAGTTCTGCTTGCTTGATGGCGATCGCCAACTGGGTGGCCAGAGAAGACAGCAACTCTACTTCCAACTGCATCCACTGCCGGGGACTGCACTGGTGGGCCATCAGCAGACCCCACAACTCGTCCCCTTGCACTAAAGGCACAACCAAATAAGCTCTCACCGCGAATTGTGCGAGCAAGTCAATTTGATATTGCGGCAAATCGGCGGCAAAAACATCGGCGATCGGTCGGATCGCTCGATGTTGGTACGCTTCGAGATAGAACTGGTCAAAACAAAAATTTTCCAGGGTTTCCCCCAACATCGGCTGGCAGTTGGCAGCTACAGATTCCACTGTGACCGCCCCCGTCGCCGGGCCGGCACAGAGACTGCCGGTACAGGGGTTAAAGCGGACGATCATCACTCGATCGGCCTGAAGGAACTGACGGACTTCTGTCACTGTCGTGCTGAGCACTTCGGCCAAATCCAGAGACTGGCGGATGTGCTGAGTAATCGTCGCCATCAGCAGTTCTCGTTCGTTCTGCTGCCGCAGCGCCTCTTCTGCCCGCTTGTACTCCGTGATATCTTGAGCAGTGCCGAAAATTTGTTTGGGGCAGCCGTCGGCTGTGCGGGCGAAAACTTGGTCGCGGCAGCGAAACCAGCGCCATTCGCCCGATCGATGTTTGAGGCGATACTCCAACTCCAAAATATGCCCGTCTTGAGCCGAGGGAAATTTTTGCTGGTGGGCTTTGAGCCTCGGCAAATCTTCTGGGTGCACCAAACTGGAATACAAAGCAGTTTGCATTTGTAAAATTTCTTGGGGAGTGTAGCCCAGCAATTTAGAAGCTTGACCGTTGACGTAGACGTTGCGCTGTTCGGTCAAATCATAGATGTAGAGCAAATAAGGCGCGGCGTCGGCAATCTGCTGGATGAAATGCTGGCTCGATCGCAATTCTTCCTCCACTCGCTGACGCACTTGCACTTCTTCCAAAGCTTGATCCCGCATTGTGCGGTAAGCTTGGATGCGATGGGTGAGGTCGGTCACGTCTTGAATCACCAGCAGCGCGTAGAACGATGGCGAATTGACCCCCGGCCATATTGAGGACGAAGCGGAGAGTGGAAATTCCCTAGACAAAAAAGCACTTGTGGGTGCTCCGACTCCTGAAGTACCGTCTCGTTTTAACTCAAGAGTCTGGAGAACCCACTCTCTCATCTCCTGTTCTTCTATGCCCGCCTCCATGGCCGACACAGCAGTCACAGTAGTTTGCTGAATTCGCTGCTGGCCGTCTTGCCAAGTTGCCGGAATCAGGTGTTTGTGAATTTGAGAAGAAAAAATTGTTGGCGGGCCTCCTGCAAAGATTTGCTTGAAGCGAGTGGCGTACTTTAGCTGACTCAGGTGAGGAAAATGGGTTGTGATCTTTGTTCCCAATATTTGGCTGCGGGGAATTTTTGTCCACTCTTCCAGACAAGTGTTCCAAAACAGCACCACAAAATCATCTTGCAGCAAGCAGGCGCCGACTGGTACGCTGTCGAGAACCCCAAACTTTTCCTTAATACTTTTGCTCTCCTCAATCATAGACCCCCGGCAAGTTGATTGATAGCAGTCAACAAGGTGTCAAAGGAATTAACATTGAAAATAAGAATGATATCTCCTTCAATGTGAAGCCTTTCAATCATGAAACTGGTCTGGGCTAATAAAACAACTGTATCAGTAGCTAAACCGCCAGATATCAGCAAATTAGCAATCGTCCCTTCGCTATAAGTGGGAATTGAGTAGTTCAGGCGCTGCTGAAGTACGTTGCTGATTGCACCCATGACCCCATTAATTACAATATTTCCCACTTCACTCAGCGTACCAATTTTGACTGAATCGAGATCGTGAGTTCCAACTTCTTCCCCTGTAAGCATTGTCACCAGCAGGGCCGCGCTGTTGGTGGGAAAGACTAACTGGGCAATGCCTCCAAAGGAGCCTGTGAATTTTAGCTGGACGGCGGCGATTTGCTCGCCGTTGAGGTGCTGCTCTAATTCTTCCTCTACGTCGATGGGAGTGAGGATTTGAAGGTAGGGGATTTGCAAGCGAATCGGGGAGTCGATCATGTCGTTCAAGACTCCTGCTGCTTGACCGATCCCGATGTTGACGAGTTCCTGCAAAGCATCGAGCTGTCGAGTGCTTAATTTCATTGGGTGCTCTCCTCGCTGACACTGAGAGCTTTTTTGATCCACCCGATCAGTTCATCTGAGTTGGGCATTTTGTGAATGACTGCCATGGCTCCGAGTTCCATGCACTCGGAGCGGGTGCTTGCTTGGATGTCTGCGGTAATTACGATAACTGGAATTTTATATCCTCGATCGCGCATGGCTTGCAGGACTTCCCGACCTTCCATTTCCGGCATCAGCAGATCTAAGAGCATACAGTTTGGGGTTTTAGTGCCGAGCAGTTCTAGAGCTTCTGGGCCGCTGGATGCTTCCCAAGTCTCGTATCCTTCGGCGCGGAGAATTTTGCAGATGACCCTGCGAGTCAACCACGAATCTTCGACAACGAGAATTGATGTCACTACGTTCTCCTCCTTCTATTGTTAGGACTGACCGGTATTGCAGGTACTGCTTTTATCTTGACATTAATTTAAAGTGCTGGGACGGTGTGCGATCGAGCTTGACTCGGAATTCCTGTTCTTAAAAACTAACGCATTAATGTATTGGATAGTTTAGTATCTTGGACTATGTGAAGAAAAAACCCGGTTTCTAAATGAAACCAGGTTTGCGGGATCTCTATTGCTCCTAACATGGGCGCTCAATTATAGATTACCAAACGCTTCCGGAGGGACTCGACTCGCTGTTTGGCAGTGGCATTGTCTGGATCGCAGGCGAGAGCTTGTTCGTACATTTCCAAGGCTTGAGCTGTTAATTTTTTGCGCTCGTAGGCGTGACCCAGATTGTTGAGAGATGTAACGTATTCTGGCTGCAACTTCAGGGCTTCTTTGTAGTGGCGGATTGCGATGTCGTATTGTTCTTGGCCGAAGTGTGCAAAACCCAGGGCGTTGTAAATAACGGCTTGATTTTCTTCGCCTTCTAAGTCTTTGGCTTTCAGGGCTTTTTGAAACAGTACGATCGCCTGGGAGTAAAGCTTTTTATCTACATAGATACTTCCTAATTCGTAGTATTCCTGTGCTGTTCCTTTTTCTACTGTTAGCTTATTTTCTAAGCGTTCCAGAGACATTTCCAGCTTGCGAGTTTTAAGAATCTGGCGCACCAGAAACCAGGAAGTGCTGCCGAGGATAGCGAGCAGGACTGACAGGTAAACAATAAGCAAATTACTATCCATGTTTTTCTTAAAATTAGGTAGGTCTGTGGAATGTTTTATTTATTTTAACGCGATAGCAATCTCTGATATCTGCCTCTGCAACTGTATAAAAAACAAGAAAATAGCGATCGACTGGCACGATCGCGATTTCTGAAAAAGCAAGAGTCCAGAAGTAAGAACAAAGAAGGAAAGTTTGTCTCAACCTCCTAAATTTATCAGGAGTTTTCCTTCTCTGGCAGACAGTTAAATCTTTCTTACTTCTGCTTTCTGCCTTCTGAAAATCAAGCGAACTTTCAGCCTCCGGCTCGATTAGCCATTTCCACGACTTTACCGAATGTTGCGGGGTCAATGATCGCCATTTGTGCCAGCATTTTGCGGTTGATTTCGATGTTGGCTTTCTTCATGTTGCCGATCAGTCTGCTGTAGCTCGTGCCGTGCTGGCGCGAGGCGGCATTGATCCGAGCAATCCACAGGCGGCGGAAATCGCGTTTGCGTTTTTTGCGATCGCGATAACCGTTACGCAGGGCCTGCATCACCCGTTGGTTAGCTGTGCGGAACTGTTTCGACTGTGCGCCTCGGAAACCCTTGGCTAATTTGAGAATTTTTTTGCGGCGCGCTCTGGCGACATTACCGCGTTTTACCCGTGTCATCTTTAATTTCCGTTAAACTTTACAAGTATGGAAGCATTAACCGCACGTTAGCGTCGTTGGTTTCGTCGATGACGACCAGCTTAGAGAGACGGCTTTTGCGAGCTGAACTTTTGTGCTGTAGCAAGTGGCTTTTGTAAGCTTTGCGGCGCACAATCTTACCGCTGCCGGTCGCTCTAAAGCGCTTTGCGGCTGCTTTGCGAGTTTTGAGTTTTGGCATGGACTGGTGTTATTTGGACACAAGCTTCTACCGTATCACATTTGTGGTACTTTCTGCAAGGGAGATTTGCGGGTTGGGCGCGGCGCTGTATTTGGGGCAATATACAGGATGGGCGATCGGCTAATCTTGTGGTTGTTTCCGGCAGTCAACACTTAGTATAGAATGTTATACCGCAGTTGCGGTATCATTAAGCGTTCATGAAATTCAATCTCAAAAAGATTTAACTCCACAGGTTCCGGCGAGCCGAGCCTTACCTTTTTCGGTCGATTTCTTTCGCAATAATTAAACCATAAGTTTATTGACCAATTTTGCAGCCACATCTTCAAGTTTTGAGTTGAATCATTACCAGCTAGCATCAGTGCTCAAACTATTTAATACGAATTTTATAACTGACTTATATGTTTATATAACACGATATATTTTAGCTATTTAATTAAGCTGTTTAGCATTTAAACTGGGTGTTGCAGAGGCTGAAACCCTTTACTGGCTTAGATAGTATCGAAAATTTAAATGGTGAACAGCTTAAGAAATACTCAAAAAGGTTCAAGGCGGTTGAACCCCCCGTGTCCCTTGCCTCTGTGATCTGAAGATACGCTCGCTTTCCGCCTCCGGTGTTTTTTTTGTAAATGTGGATCAGGGGTTTACGTCAGCACTTTTTCATGCTCTGTTTTTTCTTCTTTTCTGGGGGGTTGGCTCTTTGAGTGGCTGCATAGTTAGTTAATAGATTGAGTCAGTGTGCCCATCACAGTGAACAATCCTACAAGCCAGATATCGAGACAACATTCCGCGAAGTGATGAAGCTGTACCCAATGGAACGAGATGAGTTTGAAGAATAGCTCTATGACTAAAAGCCTTTGTCAACCGTTGAATGTATGCGGATTAAAAATGCTGATATCATGCCGATCTCGGCACTCAAGAATTAGAAATAAATGAGGTATTTAAGGCAGGGTAAGAGCATCTCAATCAGCCTTGACAAAAGCACTTGAGAATTTGCATCATATAGTCATTGTTCATTGCGGCC